>DASQFV010000163.1:0-4144 GCA_035632975.1 Nitrospiraceae bacterium | reverse complement strand
ACCTGGAAGTCATGACATCACTATAACCGAAAATAGTAGAGGGATGCCTACGGGCTTCGCTCACGTACCTCCCGGAGCGATCCTTCCGGGCTTCACCGGGCGGAAACCTTCTGGAATTCCCGCAGCCACGGTCTTGTGACCGTGGTGCTTTGGTCAGTTCCAGCCTTCCTTCCCGGCTAAGCCTCGGCGGATACCTCGCTCCTCCGGTAACGTTCGCGAAAGCCGAAGGCATCCTCGTGTGGAAAGGGAGGAGCGGGGGCCTGGCCACTCCCCGAAAGAGAGGTATGAGGAACCAGGAGGCCCTCGGCGTGGCTAATGGCACGTCTTGGGAGATCGATTGCGGAGTGATCGGAGGGTAGGGCGGGTGAGAAAGCTGTGCGCAGGTACATATGGACCGGACTAGCCCTGAAAAAGTAGAATGCCCTTATTGTTCTGATTCACAAGCGGAAACGGAGGTAGCGGGGAAGCAGAGTCATAAGAACGTGGTCCTCGATGCGCGCAGTGCAAATTGCGATCATCAGAATACAGAGGAGGGCAGGCCATGGCGTGGGGATCGAATGCGAATACAGAAGAAGAACTGGAAAAGCTGGCGGCCGTGCGGGGTTATTTTGAGCAACAGTTCCCAGGCGCCTCGATTCGTGATTCGTACGACGCCGGCAGAATGGCGCAGGTGTTTCAGGTCGAAAGCGACGACGTCGGCGGGCCGCGTGATGCGGTCGTCTCGACCGAATTCCTCGAAGAATATCCGCCTGACAAAATGGGAAAGGCTTTGATCGGCTTGCGGGTCGCGGAACATCTCCGCTCGGCGAAGGGGAGGGAGGTGTTGCTCACAAGTTGGGGGGTGGAAGATAAGGAAGATTAAGAGCGGGGGTAGCCTGGTTAGTCCCCCTTGCTCACGGAACCCCCACGATAAAGCTGTGGTCGTTCGACGTGCGCAGTTGGGGACCAATCCAGGCCACCCCCTTGAGAGAGAAGCGAGTGAGATCGGAAGGGGAGTGGCGAGGCGGCTGGCATGGTCTCCGTGCTCGCAGAGCCCCCACGATAAAGCTGTGGTCGCTCGATGCGCGCAATGGAGACCACACCAGCCGCCTCGCTGAATACGGGTGAGGGTGTAGGCCTCGTTGGACGCGCGCAGTGAAGGGCAACCTCGACCGGTCACTTTAGCAGATGTTTGGAGCAGAGGAGTTCTCCTTGACGCGTGCAGATCAACATGGATCAGACCGACCTTGAAAAAGTAGAATGCCCCTATTTTGTGTGCCGGCTAGACCTTTTCCTGGCGTCGGTTCCCTGCATAGCGGCTGTGCAGTTTGACCGGTGACGCCCGTTTTCTGCGCATGCGAATATTGAGCATCTCCACGACGACGGAAAACGCCATGGCAAAATAGATATAGCCCTTTGGCACATGCACGTCGAACCCTTCCACGATGAGAGTGACCCCCACGAGAATCAGAAACGACAAGGCGAGAATTTTGATCGTTGGATGCTCATCAACAAAAGCCCCGAGGGATTTCGCCGCCATCAACATGACGACGACCGCCAGAATGATGGCGATTGCCATAATAGACACCTGCTCAACCAGACCGACCGCCGTGATCACAGAATCCAGTGAAAACACCATATCCAGCAGCGCAATCTGGACCAGGACCGTGCCCAGGCTTGCCGTGCCCACGGCCGGATCGCTTTCTTCGTTCCCTTCCAGACTGTGATGGATTTCAAGCGTCGCTTTGGCCAGCAGAAACATCCCGCCCCCGACCAGAATGAGATCGCGCCCGGAAATTTCTTGGCTGAACACTGTCAGCCACGGTTCGGTGAGTCCCATGACCCAGGAAATCGAGAACAACAAGGCCAGGCGCGCAATCATCGCGAGGCCAATGCCAACTCTTCTGGCAAAGACACGCTGTTTCTCGTGGAGCCGACCCACAAGCACAGAGATAAAGATAATGTTATCGATCCCCAGGACAATTTCCAGCGCAGTTAAGGTCCCCAGCGCGATCCACGCGTCGGGACGAGCTAGCCATTCAAACATCGGCATCTCCCATTCTTGGAATGAAGTTCGGCGAATCTAAGACGTCTTGCCACGAGACACTGCACAGACCGGTGCCGGAGAAGTCTAGCGGTCGGAGAGAGTCTGCGCAATCGGAAGATGGGGCAAGGGCGAGTAGGGTAGATCGGGAGCGGTCAGGTGCCCTTTGTGCTCGCAGAACCCCCAGGATAAAGCGGTGGTCGCTCGATGCGCGCTGTGAAGGACAGTCTGGCTGCTCCCCTTAGGGCAAAGTGGGAAAATTTGAAGGCCTTCGCTCGGGCTAATGGTGCGCCACCGGTGGCGGGTGAGAAAGTTGCGCGCAGTGTCCGATCCCGCCCTCATCTGGACTAGCACCGACTAACCAGGTAACTGGCGACGTAAAAAATACACGTATTTCATCACGTGATCCACGCAATCTCGCTTGCGCGTTCTCTTCGCGCCTCCTACAATTGGGTTCCCTGAAAGGCGTCCATGCTGTCCGACCTCCCGTGTCAATCAAAGGGAAAAATGCGCAGCAGAATCTTTCGCTGCTGTAAACTCCTCACCATCGCGTGGATTGCATGCCTGCTTGTGGGGATCGGCGGGTGCTCTATTCTGCCAGGTCACTGGCGGCCAGGATGGAATCAGCCGTGGCCCGACGGCATGCCGGTGCCCGACACCGCCGGCTCATGGAACTTGACCGAACTCGAATCCAAGGACGACCGGTTTGTCGCGCTGGCCATCTCAGGTGGCGGGAGTCGAGCCGCCAACTTTGGCGCCGCCATCATGTTGGAACTTCAACAGCGGGGCTTGCTGGAACAAGTCGATGTGATTTCAGGCGTGTCCGGTGGAACGCTCCCAGCCGTGTACTACGGACTCGGAGACAAGGCCGGTGCATTTACCGAGCAGGCGGTCCGCGAGGAGTTGGGCTACGATTTTCAGAGCAGTTGGATTCGCCGGTGGTTTCTACCGCAGAACATCTTTCGCTATTGGCTGTCCGACTTCACCCGCTCAGATATTATGGTGCAAGTCTTCAACAACCGCCTCTACCACGAGGCCACCTTTGCAGACCTTCAGCCTCATCCGAAAATCTTGCTCAATTCGACCATCCATAACGATAACACCCGGTTCACGTTTACAGATGAACGCTTCGCCAAGCTCCATTCTGTACTCGCCCCCTATCGCGTCGCCAATGCCGTGAATGCATCATCCGCATTTCCCGGCGCGTTCCAGGACGTGACCCTGCAGTGGTATATGGAGCCGACTCAGTTCTTGCACCTCTATGACGGCGGTCCCATCGATAATCTGGGCGTGCAGGCGATCACCGAATACCTCAATCGAAACATTTTAGGCACCTCGCTCGATCGTCTGTTTCCAAAGGGATGTGTCATTATCGTCATCGACGCCACACCATCGAGCGAACATACCGAGCTCAACGCGAAGCGCTCCAGTCGCTCCTTCATTGACTATTTCGTCGACACCAATGCGCTTGATGCCACGGATGCCATGCTGAGCGAATCCCGCCGCTCCCTGCTCGGGAGAATGGGCATTCCGGTTGAAAAACAAGACCGAGAGGCAGGGGGGCGGCTCCCAGTGAATGATCTTAAGCAATGTGGCTGCGAAGTGCGCCATATCGCACTCCGACAATTACTCTATGCAGGGGAATCCGATGCGGAACTGGATTTAGCCGAGCGCGTGACGCAGATCAAGACGAAGTTTTGGATTTCCGAGGAAGAACAGAACGATCTGTTCCAAGCCGCCAAGCTCATCATGAAGCTGCTCGACGACAAACAGCTATTGTCGGACCCGTCATTTAAGATTCCATGTGCCAGTGAAACAACACAGAAACCACCAGCTTGAGTGGGAGGGTAGCCTGGTTAGCCCCCTTTGCTCACGGAACCCCCACGATAAAGCTGTGGTCGTTCGACGTGCGCAGTTGGGGACTAATCCAGGCCACCCTGGGGGAGATACGAGCAAGCTCTGAGGGACCATCTATATCGCTCGATGCGCGCAGCCGAGGATCAACACGGCGGCTTTGATGAAGAGGTCAAGAAGACTGTTTCTAGCACCGTGTATTATCTAACGTGCGTGAGAGGGATCAATTCCAATTAACGATAAACCGCTGGTTCGGGCTCGTCTGTC
>DASQFV010000162.1:0-3875 GCA_035632975.1 Nitrospiraceae bacterium | reverse complement strand
CATTTCCCTCTTTATCACAATTTGCCATAAACCCGCTGCACCGTGAATATGTCATGTTCGCTCTCCTTGGTGCAGGCCTTGAAACTCGTCCCTCATCATGCCTTATGCGAAAAGGATACCGGAGGCCATGGGCGCCGCAAGATCGAAAGAGATAGCTCGGAAGTACGCTCCTGGATTTAGAAGGGGGGATGGTCTCTGGGGGAATTGCTCAAGTCTTTGATGGATGATAGGGGAATTCCCTTCTCTTTCCGCACCCGTGGCGCAGTTGGCGAGTCAGCTCTCTGTGTTGCTCGTCAGTCCATTTTGACCGGTTTGCCGCTCTTCTTAACACTGGAATAACACCACCCCCAAGTGGCACGTCCCACCATACGTCAATGGGCATGAGACCCCTACCAGATTTTTGCACCCTGGAGACAAAAAGAGGCTTGTTCGGCAGGCGGGGGGCCTGTTTGGGGACCCCCACGCCTAGCCATTCATCTATGGCGCTGTGGTGTGGAAGGAGGGTGGGGGCTGGATAACCTTAGCGAACCGCCCTACCGACCGACACGCGGTACTCACTGGGGTAAACGGGGGTCAAGGAGACTTTTCCCGTCCGGCTGAGACGGTACACTGACGAGTAGACTGGCCCCCACCCGATGCCCATCAGCATGGTGAGACCGTCTATTGTTTGTGCCCCTTTCCGCCTAAGCAGCAGAAGCACTTGTCGATCGACTGATTGTGAACTGGAAAGCTGTTTGATTGTGGGCCTCATGGTCCCCCTCCGTAGCAGAAAGGTGAGAAGCAGCGTGGCAGATGTTGAACGTAATTATGCGCTCACCTCAACAGCGTGCAATAAATTCGTGAAAATGCGCACGTGACTAGTTCGCTCCTCCCGTGTGCCAGATGGGATGGGGATTTTCTTGCCAACGAGACCTTGAGATACTATGTCCCCACTCCTTAGTCTCTGCGCCGTCTCCACTCCCACGGCGGCACCCGCTGCGGATCGGCCCACAGTCCTTTCCGCGCCTCTCGCGCTTCCCTCTCTAACCCTTCCAGCACCGTATCTCCCGGCGCATACTTCCGATACCACCAGCACCAGCCTTGCATGACGAGTTCCTAATACAGGTGCTCCCTCATGTGTGGGGGGTTATTGACAACATTACGGTGCGGGGCCTTACAACAGCGTCCCGGGCCGGAGCCGCGCGCCCTGCTGCTGCTGAGCCAAGGGTTCGGTGTCTTTCTCTTCGCCCAGCGGCAGCGGAGCGACATCCTAGAAACAGATCAGTGTGCAGAATTCCCAGCACTCACCACTCGGCGGATCCGGATCGAGCACTCCAACTCGGCGCATCGTGACCAGCGTATAGTTGACGTTGGTGCCATCGTACAGGAATACATCGGCGATGGTGCGCCCGGACTTGTCGCGAAAACAACTTCTAGGCTCACTGGCTTGACTGGGTTAGCCGATTCAGCATCTTCCTAGGCTTGAGATTTTTGGAACGTCATAAATTGAAGGGCTGAGCCTGCCGAATGAGCGTGCGTAGAGGACCAACGCGCCGGTTCTATCAAATACCACCACGCTGGGCCGTGTCCTATTGGGAAGGCGTCCAGTGATAGCCGTCCTCTCCATGTAGACGCATTTCCTCAGCCACGTTCTCTTTTAATAAGCGCTCACTCCTCGCTTGGGCCAAACTTTTATCGGCTATGATGGGCCATCCAATAAACAGCCTAAATCGCTTCTTCCCATTATCAACGGTAAAGGTATGTGTGCGCGATGTGTCGACTTGATGCGCAATCGTAAAATTCTCGAATTCTTTCTTCAAATAGTTATCGACCACTTCAACATTTGCATCGATCCGTGACGCTTCATTCATGTCTGTCATCACAGCTTCTCCCTTCTTCAAGAAGTTCGTGCCATTCCCCTACAGGGTCTATACTTCCAACCGCAACAGCAGTTCCAACAGCGTGAGGCCCGTCTCCTTCTGGCCCTTGTCCCTGGCATCGCGCATGGTGATGGTTCCTTTTTCGGAGCCATTTTAGGCGGGGTGCGAACGAGGGCGCAAGGGCTTGAAGCCAAGTGGGAAAATATTAACTGTTCTCTAATTGCAACGTTGCGACTAGGTCTTTTAAAAAGCAACTTAGGCAGGTATAGGAGTTTTGGCTTCTAGCCCACGCAAAGGTGTCAGAGCAGGTGAGTGAAGGAGTAAGAAAAGAGGCCGCAAGTGCTTGACGCTATGCTAGAATCCGCCCCCACGCCGGAGTGGCGAAATTGGCAGACGCAAGGGACTTAAAATCCCTCGGACCCACAAGGCCCATGCCGGTTCGATCCCGGCCTCCGGCACCATTGAACTTCAGAGGACTCTCAGTTGAAAATCTTCTCTATAATGAAGCGACACACCCACACTCGCTACGGCACAATGTGAAACGGTTATTGCAGCAACCAGCGGAGATTGTATTACCTGTCGCCTTTCTGCTGTCGATCGTCTGTCATGCCGCGTCTGCGTGGGGGGACTTCAAAGCAGGCGTGGATGCCGATAACCGTACTGCCATCTTCACCGGCCCCGTTGTTCGTGTCATCGAGGGCGACACATTCGAAGTCCAGCACAATCACCACCCTGAACTCATCCGTTTGAACGGCATCGACTGTCCGGAGAAAGGCCAACCTTACGGTCTATTTGCCGAGCATGCCGCCGCTGACCTCGTCTTCAGAAAGCAAGTCACGCTCCAGACCCATGGGCTCGACGAGTATGGAAGCACGATCGGAGATGTGATCCTGCCTGATGGCATGAACCTCAATCAAGAACTAGTCAGGCGGGGCTTGTGCTGGTGGTATCGGCCCAATGCGTCGGGCGATACGGTGCTGGAAGGGCTAGAAAAGAAAGCACGAGAGAGCAAGAAAGGCTTGTGGGCCGATCCTCAGCCGGTGCCCCCGTGGGAGTGGCGGAAACGATAGGGGAGGGACCGGGCTAGGCTCGAATGAGAAGCTGGTCGATTAGAGCAGGTTCATCGATGTGTGTGGCTGCGGGGTCATCGATATATCGTTTCAGTCTCATCCGGTCATTTGGAGTCACCTGGATCATTTCCACCGCGATCCAGTGCTCGTGGACCCTTCTGACTTCCGCCAGCCGGATGTCTATAAAGGCTTCCGCGCCTTCCAACCATAATTGGACTTTCACAAAGTCCCCTGCTCTCAGGTGATCAGGGGTGATGAGCTTACACCCGGCCTCTACGTGTTCGAGGACGCACCCGTCCGCTTCAAGCTGCCTGTGTACCTTCGCGAGCACACAGTCAATAGTAAACTTCGGACTATCCCACCAGGTCTGTTGTTTCCCCTGAGACATCATGTTATGCGCAGGATAGTCTGGAACGGAGCACCTGGCCATTCCTCAAGAGGTGGGGGCGGGCTGACCCGAAATGGTGGTGTACAGGTGAGGCATCCCTGCAGCAGCCTACCCCGCTGAAGTAGCCACGTTGGCTACGATGGCCTGGAAATAGGGGATATTCGGCGAAGGAGACTACTCAGGGGAGAGATTCGAGGGGCATATCGAGACTTAGCCCACATTATTCATGAGCACTTCTGCTACAATCGCCTGTATTTCCAAGACAATAGGAGATAAAGTCACGCAGGATGCTCAAAAAGGCCGTGCAGCAAGGCCGCAGCGAGCGAAGAGGCGAGTCGTACGCTTGAGCCTCTGAGCGAAGCGAGAACGATGCTGGCTGGCTTTTTGAGCATCATGCTAGGAGGATTACGTATGATCGGTCATTCACCCTCTCAGCGATTCCTGGTGCTTGGGACTATTTTGGCGGGATGCGGCATTGCTGCCGGCGCCTTTGGTGCCCATGCACTCAAGGAGATTCTGGATACGCCCATGCTCCAAGTGTTCGAAACCGCAACAAGG
>DASQFV010000161.1:0-8039 GCA_035632975.1 Nitrospiraceae bacterium | reverse complement strand
GTATTCGGTCGCTGACGAGCACCTTTTTCGTCGGAATAGAATTGACTGGAGAGACTGGCAAGCTTGGCTTTGTCGGCTTCAACGCGATACAGCGTTTCTGCCAACTCCAAGTATTTCTTAATCGTGGCGATTTCGTCGTCCGAACGACGACGTTTCTTTTCGAGCTCTTGCAGCCGGTTCTTGTAGGCGCTGATTCGCTGTTCAAGACCAACCAATATATCAGTGAGTTCTTCCACGAACTTGCCCCCAGGTGAAGCATGCTTGCTTAATAGCATTGCTTGCATAACAAGTCAATAGATAAAGTTGCGATTGTGGCTTGCATGGCTGATCGCTTTAAAACTGGTCCTTGCTTGCTCACAATGTCATCTGCTCGGTCAATAAGAATGTCAAGAAACCAATCAGTTCTTGGTCGCAATGCGTGAGATTGCTTCCCGTTCGAAAGATCTCTTCGCTCAACATGATAGGAACGCAGCCTCGTGCTATGATGCCGTCTCATGTCCGTACCATATGGAGAGGATATCCCTCTTGACACACTCTTCTCAGTCGCCACTGGCGCGGCTCGCCAGGCTGGAGCCGTTCTAAGGGATTGCTCGCGCACCGGTTTTCGCATTGAACATAAGCAGATCATCAACCTTGTCACCGACGCCGACCACCGGGCGGAGCAACGGATCATCGACGTCATCCACGACGCCTTCCCGACCCATCCTGTCCTTGCCGAGGAACGTGGGCTGACTGAGCAACCTCCATCCCGCTACAAATGGGTGATCGATCCGCTTGATGGCACGACCAACTTTGCCCATGGGTTCCCCGCCTACTGCGTGTCCATCGAAGTGGAATGCGACGGACGCGGGATTATTGGGGTGGTCTACGACCCGACTCGAGAGGAACTCTTCACCGCACAAATCGGTCACGGGGCTTGCCTCAATGGAGTGCCCATTTCCGTGTCCACAACGGATCATCTCGATCGTGCGCTCCTTGTGACCGGATTTGCGTACGACATTCGCGAGACCCCGAACAATAACTTGAACCACTTCGCACGATTCGCGTTGAAGGTGCAGGGATTGCGCCGAACTGGAACGGCAGCCCTGGATCTTTGCTATGTCGCGGCCGGCCGGTTCGATGGATTTTGGGAAGTGAAACTAAACCCTTGGGATATGGCAGCGGGAGTCGTCATCCTCCGCGAAGCCGGCGGCAGAGTAACGGACTTCGCGGGTAACACTCACTCGATCTACGGGCAAGAACTGGTGGCAAGTAACGGGCCTATTCACCAAGCCATGCTCGACCTTCTCCAAGAAGATGCAACCCCCTCGTAAGGTATCAGTCCCTCTGAGCTCGCATCAGATCAGTCAGATGAACGAACAGTCCTGGCTGGCTACAAGGGCCTGCTGGCAGATATACAGACAGAATGACGATGAGGTATGATTTCCTCCTTTAGCAGGGAGGAAATTGACTGCATGGCACATTCAACACTTCCATCGGGAGATTCAAACGGAAATCCACCCGAAGATGCAAGCGCCGAATCACGCACCAAGGATGTGGAACTGCTTCGGGTGCTCGTGAGCCGAAAGGGAACACAAGTCGATGCCCAATGGGCGATTCATCCTCAACTGAAACAGGATCTTCTGCCGCAGGAATGGCAAGAGGTGACCGACCTCATGGCCAAGGTGACCGGCATCGTCGGGACGAGGTTTTCGCAGGTGCTCACGCAAGCAGATCCAGAACCGCCCAGCAACGCATGATCGCAAAACAATGTTGAATGATGAGTTGTGACTGGTGAATGAAGGGGTGCACGCTCATTCACCATTCAAATTTTAACTTTCACAATTTGGAGTTGCCAATGGAGACCTATTATCATCCGCACGATCTGGGCAAGTTCGCCGAGATGGGTAAGGGCAACAAGGACCTTTGGGATAAATTCATGGCCTATTACAGCGCAGTCTTCGCTGAAGGAGCTTTGACGGAACGAGAGAAGGCCCTCATCGCCCTCGCCGTTGCCCACGCAGTCCAATGTCCCTACTGCATCGATGCCTACACGCAGGCCTCCCTTGAAAAAGGGTCCAACATCGAAGAAATGACGGAAGCCGTCCACGTCGCCTGCGCCATCCGAGGCGGCGCCTCGCTCGTGCACGGCATCCAAATGCGCAACGTCGCCGACAAACTGTCGATGTGATGAGACGGGTGTCTCGTTCTGCTAGAGGTAGGGGTTTTCGGGAACCGCCAGGGTGAAGTATTTGCCGCGCTCTTCGTAGAGAATCCGTGCAGCCGTCAGTACACCGAGCGCCTGATCAATCTCTCCGTCGATATTCGCGCTCCTGTCAGGTCGTCTTGCCAGCAGCGTGCGGATCTGGTCTACACTCTTGGGCGCTTCGTTACAGACTTCGATGATTCCAGCCGCAGGCCACTCGTAGCGCCGCCGCATCGGTGCTTTCGGATTCCGACCATCGTATACGGTGACATAGTCCATCGCCTTCGAGTAATAGAGAAACGGCCGATCGCTCGAACCGACCCGTCTCTGCCACTCCTGCACTAGGTCGACCAATTCTTGGTAGACGTACGGGTCCACGTTCCAATTGTCCAGCTCATACTCGAAATCGTAGGCGATCTTCTTCAAGTCCACCTGCCGAGCATCGTAGACATACTCGTACGCCGCCCCCGGACCGGTGATGCGGACGCCATATTCGTGTGGTTTGGTGTAGTAGGGACTGAAACGCTCCAGCCAGAACTTCCCGGTCGACTCCGGTGGCTGCAGATGGAACAACGACGGAATCATGTCGATCTGCCGACGGTAGTCCTCGTTCGTTTCTCCTGGAAACCCGAGCAAGATATTCCAGGACACCGCGACATGATAGTAGGAGCTCCACTTGAGGCAGATAATATTCTGCATCGGCGTCACGCCCTTATCCATCGCCTGCAGCTGATTGAGGCTCAGACTCTCCATTCCCGGCTGCATGCACTTCACGCCTCCGGCGGCGAGCGTTTGAATCTGGCTCTTATGCAGGTTGCTCTTGGTTTCGATGAACACGTCGAGATCACAATGGTCTGCCGCAAACCGACCGAAGAGGTTTTCCACATATTTCATGTCGATGATGTTGTCCACCAAGCGAAATCGCGCCGTATCGTATCGGCTGGAGAGATAGGCCATCTCCCGGGCCACCTGCTCAGACGACTTGGCCCGAAACCTCATGCTTTGTGCGTTCAATCCACAAAACGTACAGTGATGTTTTTCCCCCCACCAACAGCCCCGCGAACCTTCGTAGAGTAGGATCCGATCGAGCCCCTGCGCCGCCTCACCCAGTTCAGCCAGAAGGTGATAGTAATCGTCATAATCGGGTGGACCGGTATTCGCAAAGTCCGAGAAGAGTGAGTCGTTCGGAGTGAACGCGATCGCCGCTCCCTCTCGATAGGCCACGCCGCTGGGAACGATCCCGCCCTTTCCCTCGAGGAGGTAGCGAACCAATTCCGGGAACACCTCCTCCCCTTCCCCCACCACCACATGATCGATGAAGGGAAAGGCCCGGAAGTATTCCAGCCCCATCTCGCCGTCGTAGTTCGCTCCACCGAAGACGATCGTCACGGTGGGATAGAGATCCTTGATGAGTTTCGCCATCGTCAGGCTGGCGACGTTCTGATCGAACGTGGAGGTGAACCCGACAATCCTATACTGCCCCCAGTCGATTGCGGTTAGAGCCCAGGTCAAGAACTGTGGGGCCGTCCTCATCGCCATGTCTTCGAAGAACGAGGCAGAATGCCCGCTCTCCTTGGCAAGTTGTTCAAACACCGGCTTAAACAGGCGCGGATATTCGGCGCGCTTCGGATTGTCGCGGGACAAGAGGTATGAAAAAAGCCACTCGCCAAACAGCGCTCGTTTCTCGCAGATCAATTCATAGAGAGGCACCCCAATCTTGTTGGCGAAACGCACGTTTAGATGATGGCAGTCGACGGGGGTCCCCCTCGACTTGAGCAGCGCGGAGAGTGTGCCCAGTTGGATCGAGGGATACTTCGAGTAGCTGAACGGCATATTGACGAGCGCCACTGCCGGTCTGTTATGTTGCATGGGAAACCTACACAGCGTTCACAGCTTGAATGGTTCAAACGCGCGATCGGCTTTGGCGGCCATATAAAAGTCGCTCTCCGTCAGGCCATTGATCTTGTGCGTCCAGATCTCAACCTTGCACTTGCCCCAGGCAAGATAGAGATCGGGATGGTGACCTTCCGCTTCTGCCACGGCACCCAGCTTGTTCACATAGGCCAAGGCCTGGGCAAAATCCTTGAAGGTATACATGCGCTCAAGATGGCCGGGTTGGTTCAGCGACCACCCGCGCCCTAGCTCTTTCAGCAGTGCCTGTGCACGATCCGCCTGGAGTGGCGGTACACCGCCACGGCAGGGGATACATTTGTTATCAGCAAGGCTCATGGCGCCACCTCCGGGTATGAAAAGTCAACACTGCATACCGATCTTGTCTAGGACAGATATTCTAAAGGGGCTTCGAGAGAAAGGGCAAGTTGGGGAAATTAGGTGATTGAGTGGTTACTCAGCCTCACCAACTGCGCCGCCCGAGCGTGCCACGTCTTCCATCTTGATCTTCTCAGGGTTGAATTTGGCCGTTGCGGTCGCCATTCGATCGAATACTTCATCGAACGACAGGGGAGCGGCATCCTTTGGCCGGAACCGAATCGGATTCACCCGGGCGACCACGAAGCTCTTGAGGTAGGGACTCGTCAAACCTTTCGCTTTAAGCGCCTCAACCTGAGCGATGATCTGATCGTCCAGCGACAGCAGGGTCTTCGCTCGTTCGCGCCGCAGTTCAATCGCCTCGCGCATCGGTTTTTTCAGAAATTCATCCACTCGCTTCAACACCGGATGGTAAGCCCCGCCGCTGAATCTCGGTCGCTCTTCGTAGCACAGACCCAGCGTAATGAAGGCCGGTTCCTCGAACTCCAAGGCATAGGTCTCTTCCGTCGCATCATCGAGCCGCGCCAGTTCCTTGTACATACGGATGACTTCGAGGGATTTCTCGCGCAGATTGTGCGCCTTCTCGGTGTTCATCGCGAGAATCTGATAGGCCGCAGCCGCTTCCGGCACCACAATCGCGATGATACTCTTCGCCCCCAGCGTCTTCATCGCCGAGAGCCGATGGTTGCCATTGGGAGTCCAGTATTTCGCGACCTGCTCACTCTTTGGCGCACGCACTGCAATGATCGGATCGAGAAACCGCCCGATCTTGCCGATCACGAGTTCTAGCTTGCGAACGTGCGTGTCGGAGAGATTGCGCTGATAAGGGGTCGGCTCAACGAGTTCGATCGGCAATGCCGTCAGCACCACCCAGCGTCCACCATAGGGCTCCCGATAGATCGCGAGGACCTTCCCGCCATCACCCTCGATCGCTCGATGCAGTTCGGCGACCTCCGCCGGAGGAGCCGCGGCTTGGAGCTCCATCGCGGCCAAACCGGTCGACGCATGAGCAGGTTGGCGACGACGTCGCACGACTCCAGCGGCACGAGGGACTTTGGGTTGCTTCCCAGGCATCGCTCAGTATGGTAGGGAAGGAGAAGAAGAAAAGAAAGCCCCCGATCCTTATCCAACCACAAACGCCATGAGCCATCCATCAATCAGTGACCCAAGCCTGAAATCAGCCGCGCAGAAGATCGGCTGGTTCACGGCCTCCTGCGTGCTCGTGAGCAACATCATCGGGGGTGGTATTTTCACGACGACCGGGTTAATGGCGCGTGACCTCGGTGATCCGATGCTGATTCTCCTGTTGTGGTTCGTCGGAGCGCTCTTTGCTCTCGGTGGTGCCATGGTCTACGGAGAGCTGGGGGCAGCCTTACCTCATGCAGGAGGGGATTACGTCTACCTGCGAGAGGCCTACGGACCGCTGGTGGCCTTTCTCAGCGGGTGGACGTCGTTCACAATTGGATTCGGCGCGGCAGTGGCGGCTTCGGCCATCAGTTTTTCGTCCTATGCGTTACGGGTCGTCCCGATCGAGGACGAGCGGGGATGGCTGGCGAAGGGACTCTCGCTCTCTCTGTTGTGGATCGCAACCCTCGTGCATTGTCGAGGTGTAGGGACAGGTGGCCGCATGCAATTGCTATTGACGACCACAAAAGTTGTCGCCATCGGGGGACTCATTCTCGGCGGGTTATGGACGGTGGCGGGCCACTGGGACGAACTCCTCGCCAGGCCCACCGTACAACAGCCGACGCTCGGGGCATCCGCCATCGCGCTTGTGATTGTGACCTACTGTTATCTCGGCTGGAACGTCGCGGGCTACATCGCCGGCGACATCGTTGATCCCCGTCGGACTTTGCCCAAGATCATGATCGGGGGCACAGCCTTCGTCGCCGTGCTCTATCTGCTGCTGAACGTCGTCTATCTATCAGCGCTGTCGATCACGGAGCTGGCTCAGAAACCGATCGTACCGGTCGCGGAGAAGGCAGCCTCAGCCTTGTGGGGGCCACAGAGCGGTCGACTGGTCGCCGCCATTCTCTCTCTCTCCATCGCAGGAGCGGTGAGCGCCATGACGTGGGCAGGACCCCGCGTGTATTGGGCCATGGCGCGCGACGGCATGATCAGCCCCTGGCTTGCCAGGCTCCACCCCCGCACTGGGGTGCCGGCCCGCGCCATTGTCTTCCAAAGCCTCTGGGCGTCTTTGCTCATTCTGAGCGGAACCT
Source organism: Nitrospiraceae bacterium (assembly GCA_035632975.1). Lineage (GTDB taxonomy): Bacteria > Nitrospirota > Nitrospiria > Nitrospirales > Nitrospiraceae > Palsa-1315. The sequence goes on along the minus strand of DASQFV010000161.1, from coordinate 1,367 downwards.
TCGAACAACTCCTCGTCTACAGCGGCCTCGTTCTCTCGCTGTTTATGGCCTTGACCCTCTCCACGATCTTTCGTTTTCGTCGCACAAGCGTCCTGGACATCCACCAATACCGCGCTCCACTCTATCCCTTCCTACCCGCGGCCCTCGTCATAGGAGCCTTCACATTGGTCATCTACAGTCTCGTTCAACGACCTGCAGAATCGTTGTACGGCGCGGTGACCGTCCTGAGTGGAATTCCGCTCTATTACTTCTGGCGTAGACGTCTCAATCTTCCCCAGCACAAATCCTGACGAACCTAGCAGGATGCTGAAAAACTATTGTGGATCCGAAGAATCCAGGACTGGATGAAGTTACGGAAGGTTCCAGCCGAACCCGCAGGCTGTTCAAAAGGGCTGTTCAGCAAGGTCGCAGCGAGTGAAGAGCCGAGGGCGTACCCTCTGGGGTATGTGGAGGGTCTGAACGATGCGAGAAATCCGCAGAGGAAAAGGCGCGTCCTTGGGCAAAGAGGCTGTCTTGGCAAACTCAGGCCGGGCGGGTGCAATATCCGTCTGGGTTGAGCGGGTGAGAAGGGTGACTTTTTCAACAGCCTGCTAGAACGGCACGGGCGACCCTGCACTAAGGTGGGAGGTCGCCCGTGTGTGGCGCTTAGGACGCCAGATCGGCTGTGTAATTGTCTCGGCCCAGTAAAAACTGAGACCCGCGCGAGAGCAAGGTATTGAACTACTGATCGGGGGAGAACAAAATCATCCCAGGCGCTTGTGTTCCTCGCGCCAGCGTCGAGTTCTCCATTACGTGATGAGGCTAATATCCGGTTGGTCTGTGGTGCCGTTACGGCACAGCCAGTGGAGAACCAGCTAGCACGACCGATCAGAAGCCCGCCCTCGAATCGGCGGGCCTGCGTGGCCAGGTGGAGTCAGGTCATCCATCGCTACCCTCCTCTCTTGGAAAGTGGGCGGGGGAACCCGTTGACAGCCGCGCGCTCTATCCGATCCCCCTGATCGAGTGAAGGAATGGGCCGTAAGGTTCTCTTACGCTCATTAGAAAAACGTGTCAATGGAGAAAATCAATTTCCTCCTCATTGACTCGTTGAGCATAAAACATACCCACCGGAAGTGCCGACTACCAGCGAGGCAGTTGCGAAAGAAAGAAGGCGTAATGGCCTCCGCCTCTCTCATCGTGAGTTTATCCCCACGAAAACACGCTGGTCCGAGAAAAGAATACCGCGATCCGCCTCGCCCCAAGATGTCTGGCGGCTTGCGCTTTTTGGGTCCTACGGGCATAGTGCGGGGCAGGACCACACATTCCGGGGAGGCGACATGGCCAATCGACTAGTGGCAGAAGCGCTCGGCACGTTCTGGTTGGTGTTC
>DASQFV010000160.1:0-3197 GCA_035632975.1 Nitrospiraceae bacterium | reverse complement strand
CGAGCCCCTTCGAGCTTGCAGGCCTTCGTTACTCTCTCAAGAAGCTTCTCCGCCACGATCAGCACCTCGTCACCGATCTGGACAAACGCATAGTCGATCTCGCCATGGAGACAGACCGCTTGATTGGCCGGGAGTGTCCAGGGCGTAGTCGTCCAGATCACGACGGAGACCAACTTGATACCGACAGGGAATGAGATGCCGGGGAACGTCTTGCTGAGCACCGTGGGCGCCGTCACCAACGGAAACCTCACATAGATCGAGGGAGAGGTGTGATCTTCGTATTCGACTTCCGCCTCGGCCAGAGCGGTTTGGTCCACCGTGCACCAGAGCACAGGCTTCAGTCCCTTATAGACACCACCCCGCTCCACGAATTTACCGAACTCACGAATGATCGTTGCCTCATAGCCAGGATTCATCGTGAGATAGGGATGCTGCCAATCACCCAAGATGCCCAGTCGCTGAAACTCCTCACGCTGAATCGTGTAAAACTTCTCCGCATACTCCCGGCAGAGCCGGCGGATGGCCGGGGTATCGAGCGTCTTTTTCTTGTCGCCGAGTTCTTTTAGGACTTGATGTTCGATCGGAAGACCATGGCAATCCCACCCTGGAACATAGGGCACCTGGTAGCCCGCCATCGTCTTCGATTTGATGATGATGTCTTTGAGGATCTTGTTCAGCGCATGACCGATATGAATGCGGCCATTGGCATAGGGCGGGCCATCGTGCAAGATGTACAGCGGACGGTCTTTCCCCGCCTCCTGAATCTGTTCGTACAACCGTTCCTTCTCCCACGAGGCAAGGAGTTCAGGCTCCCGCTGCGGCAGGTTCGCCTTCATCGGAAAATTGGTTTTCGGCAGATTGAGTGTTGCCTTGTAGTCCATGGGCCTTTCAGGCTCTCACCGGAACCGCAGTACAAGTAGGAATATACCCAAAGGAGGGGCTGAGGTACTAGCCTAAACTGATGAATCCATTACAGGATGGTCAAAAATGTTTCCGGCAAGGCCGCAGCGAGCGAGAGCCCGAGACGTACGGTTCGAGGTACGTTGAGGGTTTGAGCGAAGCGAGAACGAAGCCGGAAACCTTTTTCACCATCCTGCCCGCTAACTGACTGCCATCATGCGGTCGAGCGCCACCTTCGCCCAATGCTTCTCGTCGTCTGGCACGACGATATGGTTCACGACGTGGCCGTCGGCAAGGTTTTCCATCGCCCAGCAGAGATGAGCTCCATCGATCCGGAACATCGTTGCGCACTGGCAGACCGTGGAGGAGAGGAAGAAGACCTTCTTATCGGTGAGATCACGCTTCAATCGATTAACCAGGTTCAATTCGGTTCCCACCGCCCAAACCGTCCCGGCCGGCGCCGCCGTCACCGTGCGGATAATTAATTCTGTGGACCCAGACAGGTCTGCCCGATTGACGACATCCTCATGACATTCAGGGTGGACGATCACCTTCCCAGCCGGATACTGCTTGCGAAAATTGTCCACATGCACGGGCTGGAACATCTGGTGCACACTGCAGTGACCTTTCCAGAGAATGAGCTTCGCGCGCTGTATCGCCTCACGCGTATTGCCCCCGTTGGGTTGATAGGGGTCCCAGACGATCATCTCTTCTCTCGGCAGCCCCATCTTGTTGGCCGTATTACGACCCAAGTGCTCGTCCGGGAAGAAGAGGATTTTCTCTCGCCTTGCCCAGGACCATTCCATCACCGCCTTCGCGTTGGAGGACGTACAGGTAATCCCGCCATGTTCACCGCAAAAGGCTTTGAGCACAGCGGCAGAGTTCACATAGACCGCCGGCATGACGGTCTCTTCCACGGGAAGGGCTCGTCCCAGGGTCTCCCAACATTGATCGACCTGTTCGATGGCCGCCATGTCCGCCATGGAGCAGCCTGCTGCCATGTCCGGAAGAATCACCGTTTGTTTGGAGCGGCTCAGGATGTCGGCGGTCTCGGCCATGAAGTGAACGCCGCAAAAGACGATATAGGGCCGCTCTGACCGCTCGGCTGCCAGTTTCGAAAGCAGGAGGGAATCTCCTCGAAAGTCCGCATGTTCGATGACTTCATCCCGTTGATAATTATGACCTAGGATCATGACCCGGTCGCCGAGCACACGTTTAGCCTCAACGGTCCGGCGGAACAGTTCCTCCGCAGACAGTTGTTGGTAGTCCGTGATCGGCTTCGGAAGTGTCGAAAGTGTCTGCATAGGTTCCTTGGCGAAATAGTGTACGGCATCATTCTACGTTAGGGCCCCCCGACAATCAATGAAGCACGCTGCGAAACAACTATGTGGGTATGCCAACACTTCACTGGTTCGCATGCCTTGGACAACAGAAAAACACCACGCAGGATGCTCAAAAAGGCCAGACTTGTCACCCGCTCAACCCTGGCGCGCCGAGACGCGCCTTGTCCCAAGCAAGCGAGCGATCATCTATCTTCCCGTGGCTTGGCCTGGATGAGTCCCCCACTGCGCGCAGCTTTCTCACCCGCCCACCCACTGGCAGACATTTTTCACCCACCCTACCTTCCGATTGCTTCGCAATCGATTTCCCGAGACGTGCCACTAGCCCGGGCGAGGGCCTCTTGTTTCCTTCTCTCCAACATCACACTTTCTCTCCTAAGGAGTCGCCGGACTGTCCTTCACTGCGCGAATCGAGCGGACTCCTCCGAGCTTGCTCGTTTCTCTCTCCTGGAATGGCACCCGTGTTGCTCCCACTGCGGCCGTCGAGCGAGCACATTCTGATCGTGCGCGCTCCGGGAGCAAGGGATCAACACGGGTGTCATTCCACCCCTTTCATCGTGCGCGTTCTGCGAGCAAGAAGGATGCTTTGGCGGTTCCCTTCTCATCCTTCTGAGCCCGCGCGTTGCGCGAGCACAGGTGCCTCACCGGGCCAACACATTCACCTGCTGGCCGACTTTCTTAGCATCCTGCTGGGCCTAATACCCCGTTGACAACGCAAATGGCCGGAGATACGATTGCCCGTCGAAGCTAGGGGAGCCGCACGGCTGAGAGTCCGCCCGAACGGACGACCCTCAGAACCTGACCTGGGTAATACCAGCGTAGGGAAGCGAGAACAACCGGAACTGTTGGTCTCTCTGCCGCACCCCTAAGCATCAGGTGCGGCTTTTTTTATTGTTGACGACTGAGCACAGTTCACGTTTTGGAGAAAGGATCTCCTCATGAGCGACCATACAATCG
>DASQFV010000159.1:0-6196 GCA_035632975.1 Nitrospiraceae bacterium | reverse complement strand
ACTGGCAATCTCAACTACTTTGGAATTGCGATCCAATTGGAATCGGTCAGCGATCATGCCAACATAGGCCTTAGCATGGGCCAACCACGAATCAGAAAAAGAGGAAAAGTAGGCATAATCGGAAAAGATCTCGTGCGGAGTTGAAAACTGCTCCAGTTGCACCAGCAAACACTTCGCACATACGAATACGTGCAACGGATAGAACGGCTCCATGCGATTGAGCTGCTCCGGCTTAATATAGGAGTTGGCCAACGGGGACATGCCGAGATCGACGAAGGTATGTTCCAGCCTCGTCCCGCATGACCGACAGTGTGATTGACTCATGTTGGACATATCCACCTCGTCATCCTCATGGGATCCAGGCTCACTATGCCAATCGCCTTACCGGTTAGAGCGGTCCTTCCAGACCAGGTCATCGGTTAACTGACCACTCTCACGAAGCCACCGCAAGGTTACCAGCCGCATGAATTCACCCGTCCGGTAATCCGGATCTGCAAATTTCATGGCCACGAGACCGTCACGAAGATCCACCACGGCGCTCTGTAGATCGACCGCTGGAAGGAATCCTTGCGCCAGCTTGGTGAACTTGTCGAAATTCACCCGGTAAGACCGCTTGTCCGGCTGCGCATCCTTATTGATCGATACTTCCACGTTCGGAACTAGTTTGGCCACCGCGGCTGCCAGATCCTTTACCTGGTAGTTCCAGGTATCGCTCCCCACATTCAGCGTCAAGCAGGTTCCACCGTCCCGATGATCCCGCTGCACAGCCCAATCGATCGCCCGCGCCATGTCCTTGACGTGAATGAGCGGTCGCCACGGGGTACCATCACTCAGGATGTTGATCCGGTTGGACACCAGGGCGCCGGCCACAAAATCGTTCAGCACAAGATCCAGTCGCAGGCGATCACTCATCCCGCAGGCTGTTGCAAACCGGAGGCACGTTGCGGTGAATGTCTCAGAAGCAAGCAATGCAAGATCTCGTTCTGTATTGACCTTCGATTTGGCATACGCCGTTAGGGGATTGAGCGCATCCTCTTCTCGGCGTGGACCACCTTCTGCAAATCCATACACACTGCAACTTGAGGCAAATACAAACTTCTTGACCCCAGCCCCCTTCGCCTTGTTGGCGAGATCGATACTGGCTCGATGATTGATGTCCAGAGTCACATCTTCAAAAAGGGCTCCCATCGGATCGTTTGAAATCGCACAGAGGTGAACAACGGCATCCACTCCCCTGAGGACCTCTGGGGATACCCTTCTGATATCTCCGAAGTACTGAATATCAGCTCGACTTTCCGGGAAACGAGATGAACCCGTCAGGCAGTGCGCGAAATAGCCCGCGTCGTATCCGATAAGTCCTGCGTCTGGATAAGACTCTCTTAAACGACGCAACACCAATGGTCCGACATAGCCCATGTTTCCTGTGATGAGGATCTTCATGCTTGCCCCCTCAGTTCAATACCGCGTTAATCCGCTCGCACACATGGTCTGAAAACGGAATCCCGCACGTAAACGCCGGAGAGACGGCATTCAGCACGTGCATCGACTGCCGGTCGCCCTCCAGGACAAAATCCATTTCGAGTTTACGCTTCCCGATATCAACCAATTGCGCCCGGATGCCCGGCTTTCCCCAGTTTTGGTACTGCTCTGGCTTGACACCTTCAGCCAGCTGACCGGCGAGCGAGATCATCTTTGACTTTGAATACTTCGCCAGCTCACGGACAGCGAGAGTCTTGAAATCGAAATTTGAATTCGCCAGCAACCCAATCCCTCGCAAAGCCACTTCGAGAAATTCGCTCCAGCGAAAATTCGCCATTCCACCATACTGCTCGCGCCAGAACCCAGGAATGGCTGTCGGTCCAATCTTGGCTTTCCCGCTGGCAGCGACCGTGAAGTGAACGCCCAGGAACGGATTCTTCATATCAGGCACAGGATAGATGTTCGTACGAATCGATCCAGCCGGTTCGCTGGAGTAGAGATAGAGCCCCTTAAATGGGAGAATTCGATAGTGCTCAGAAAACCCGTAATCGCGGGCGATTCGGTCCGCGTAGAGCCCTGCTGCGTTCACAACGTACCCTACCTCGTACGTACCGTGAGTCGTCTTCACCTGCCCTTTGGATGACCCGAGGTATCGGACACCGCAATGGAGCTGCACGCCCTCCTCGACTGCGTCCTTCTTCATGGCCTGCATCACCAGAGAAGGATCAACGGTCGAGGTCGCCGGAGAAAACAATGCACGTTCGCAAGTCTTGACCCGTGGTTCAATCGCTTTGGCGTCTTTCTCCGAGATCTCTTCGAGGGGTATCCCGTTCGCACGTCCCCTTTTCAAAAGCTCATCCAGTCCTGCATGATCGGCCTGATCTCGGGCGACGACCAACTTCCCACATTTGTTCAGCGGAATCTTCTTCTCTCCACAATATTCAGTCAGCAGGCGATTCCCCCGCCAAGTAAACTTGGCCTTGAGACTATCGGGCGAGTAATAGAATCCGGCGTGCAGGACACCGCTGTTTCGTCCGCTCGCATGAAGCCCGCAATCGGCCTCTTTTTCAAGTAGATGCACCGATGCATCGGGGAATGTGCGTCGAAGTCCTCTGGCAATATTCAAGCCGATGACGCCACCGCCGATGACGAGAAAATCCGATCGCACGGCTTCTTACCAGATCTTCCAAGGGGCCTTGGATTCTTGCCACAACTCTTCCAAATAGTTCTTTTCCCGCAGGGTGTCCATACAGGACCAGAAGCGATTGTGGCGATATCCCATGAGTTGGTGGTCTTGCGTGAGCCGTTCAATGGGCTCACGCTCCCAGATCGTTTCATCGCTGGCGATGCAATCGATCGCCTCGCGTTGCAGCACATAGAACCCGCCGTTGATCCAGCCCTCTTCACCATGCGGCTTTTCCTTGAAGCCGGTGATCAGGTCCTGGTCATACTCCAAACGGCCGAATCGTGCCGGCGGCAACACGGAGGTGACCGTGGCAAGCTTCCCATGGGAATGGTGGAACTTCATGAGTGCCTGGATGTCGATGTCTCCAACTCCATCACCGTATGTAAAGAGAAACGTCTCGTCTTTTTCAAGCCACTTCTTCAGACGCCTCAAGCGTCCCCCGGTCTGGGTGTGCACACCGGTATCCACCAGGTGCACCTTCCAATCCTCATGTTGCTTACCGTCATGAATTGTCGTCTGCCCACTCCCAAGGTCGACCGAAATATCTTTGTTGAAGGCATAGAAGTTGAGGAAATATTCCTTGATCATTTCCCCCTTGTAGCCGAGCGCAATGATGAATTCCTTGATGCCGTAAGCGGAGTAAATCTTCATGATGTGCCATAAGATTGGTTTTCCCCCAATTTCGATCATCGGCTTCGGACGAAGATGAGTTTCCTCTGAGAGACGAGTTCCCATCCCACCGGCAAGAATCACAGCCTTCATAGGTTTATCCCTTCTCTCATACGTTCACGCCCGAGAACCGCGAAGTGGAAAGAAAGTAGTCCGCACACGATGTGGTTGAGGTGCAGAAGGGTCTGTATCGAAAGTCGGCACCGTATATTGGATGGATAAATCATGTGGCCCAGCGAGTCGTGTAGGCAAAGGTGTCGGAATAAGGCGGTGACAACCTTTTTCTTTAAAACATGAATTTTAATCCGACAAAGTAGGCCACATTGCCATTGGTTATTCCGAACGGTAATCTCCTCGTCCAGCGAACTTCTGCTAATGTTGGAGTATCGGCAACGCTGATGGGTGTCGGCACATAGACCTTCATCACTTGTTCGATCGTCGGGGCCTGATCCATCAACACCAACATCCCTCCATTGCTGATGTTCAGAGAGAGCGCCTTCCCACTGTGGGTCGACGCAGCTGGGACTTCTGCGGGTGTCGTCATCTCATACAGTATCGGTCTCAACAACGCCGCCCGCTCACTGTGACTCTTCTGACTATCCGTCATCGGCCACTCCCATTCTGTCTGTGTCACCTCGCGCCTCCTCTGTAAGGGAAATATTTCCGGCCTCAGCATCATGGTTTAAAAGTTTCTGTTGGGTAACAACTAAGCCCCTTCCCACCCGGTCCTTCCCATTCCTTGGTTGTGGACTATAGGCGGGACGAATAACAGGGACAATACCGACGATGTAGGCCTCGCTTCTCCAAAGGTGGGTGTTGACTCCCCCAAAAGGGTTAGGTAACATTTCCACTCTAAAGTTACGTTCCTCATGTCTGTGTGCTACCTTAAACAGAACGTATTGGATTGTCTAGCATTGTTCTTGTAACGACGTCGAAAGCGCCCTTCCATCCATGAGTGATTCATCGCCCCCCGTAGACCCAACAGAGACGCTCGCCGATCAGCGCGCGGGCTCAGGGATTGTCGTCCTCTCGGCTTCCATGCAACTCCTTCATATGAATCGTCAAGCCTCCGAGTTGTCGAAGAAGATTAACGCGGCAGATCATGGTGGAGGAAGCCTGAAATCCGCCCATGGGGTCCTGCCGACTGCGCTGACAGAGCTATGTGGAGAGATCATCAAGGCCCTCCACGTTCGTACCGAAGCAAAAGACTGGGAACAATTCGAGATCAAGCGTGTGGCCGGTAATCCCGAAAAACCAATCCTGTTGCGGGGGTTCGGCCTACCGGATCGAGGGGGGGTCCAGTATGCGAGACTCGTCGTCACTTTGGAAGAGTTAGCGCGGCGACAGCAGCTCAATACCGATCAAGCCAAGGAAAGGTTTCAATTGACCAATCGTGAACAATCGGTCATTGAGCACCTGGCAAAGGGGTGGACTAACAAAGAGATCGCGAACGCTCTTCAGATCACCGAACAGACCGTGAAAGAACACATCAAGCACATCATGAGAAAAACCAATTCTACAACCAGGACAGGAATCCTCGTTCACATCTTCAATTCGTAACCCGCAGGTCGTTTGTTCAATCCTGATCGCCCGCTCCATTTTTTCAGCAGCTTCTAGAAGACCCGCCAGATCGAACCCGCGCGGATTGCCCCACTAGACACTCGAAACGAGCCAGGATCTCCCCCATGCGCATGCCGATATAGATGGCAAGGACAACGAGCCCCCGCAGCCAAGGAGCTGCGGAGAGTGAGGGTTTTGCAACTCAGTGTCTTCGGACGTTAAACTCAAGCACCGTTTCCGCACTCTTTGATTCCTCACGATATAGCACCCAGCGACTATGCACCTCTATCTGCGTCCCATCTCGCCGCGCATGCACCAGTTTGCCTTCCCATTGACCGTGCCGCGCCAAATCAAATTCAATAATTTCAAGCGGCTGCGGAAACCGTGTTCGCAAAAGGCTATGTGATACTTGCCCGACCGCCTGGTCTTTCGTCCAGCCGTACATCTTTTCAGCGCCTCGATTCCAAGAACTTATGAGACCATCTGTCCTGCGCAACATCACGGTCTCGTCCAGAAGGTCGAGTATTTGCGCTTCTCCTAGCTGCAGATTCATAGGCTGCGCCGTGTCTTGGGCCCTCAACCACCAATTGGTAAGGCTGCTTGTTGTTCCTGCATTCTGGGCCAACTCCATGAATCTGGCGATCTGATACTCGCTGACGCCGCGCATGTCAGCCTCCGCCTGAAGTGATTTCATCCACTCCACAGTCCAGCGCAGCGCCGTCGAGACGTCTAATACAGGTTCCCACTTCAACCGGTGAATGGACTTGGTGCAATCCAGCGTCAAGTTCATGTCTTCGTGCGGCTGATATGCCTCAACCTGTTTCCAGGAGATGTTGCTACCCCACAGCAAGGCCAGTTGGTCAACCACCCATGACACGGGCTTCATCCCCGAGTTGAGAGCCCCAAAGTTCCAGCCTTCGCTCCAACTCGGACCATCCTCGCATAAATGCTCAGCCAGCGTCAGGTAACCGCTGAGTGGTTCCAGCACGTGTTGCCAGGGACGAATTACCTGCGGATTTCGCAGAACGATGATTTCGCCTTCCACCAATGACCGCAGAATATGAGGGACCAATCGGTCTTTGGTCCAGTCGCCCCCACCGATCACATTCCCTGTACGGGCAGTCGCAATCGCCGTACCATGTTCAGCATGATCGGTCGGGTTGAAGAACGAATTGCGATACGCTGCTGCCACCATCTCAGCGCATCCTTTGCTGCTGCTGTATGGATCGTAACCGCCCATCGCTTCGTTTTCGCCATGGCCCCACATCCATTCTCGATTCTCGTCGCACATGTCTGAAGTTA
>DASQFV010000158.1:0-4301 GCA_035632975.1 Nitrospiraceae bacterium | reverse complement strand
AAACAAACGATTAAGAAATGGTGCCACATGACAAATGAAAATTCGGCCGATCAACCTTTACGATCAGCAGCACACAATGTTGTCGAGGATGTTTTACGCCGCGCGAAGGCAGTACCACACGCTGGTGAACGAGGAACAGCTCGGGAGGATGTAGTTCGAAGCTGTCTTGGTGATTTCTTGCCGAAACGCTGTGGAGTGGGAACAGGCTTTGTGATGGACACCAAGCGTGCGGTCAGCAAGCAGATAGATGTTGTTCTTTACGATCGCTTGGTAGGCACAATGCTAACAATACGTGAGGGAACGGGTTTATTTCCCGTTGAAACTGTCTGTGGTGTCGGCGAGGTGAAGTCAGATCTGTCAACCGAGAGCTAATAGATTCGCTCGAAAAACTTAAATCAGTAAAGACTCTAGATAAGACAGGAAACGGATCTAACTGGAGAATAATCGGGGGCGGGATGGCGGCAGGGAAGCTAGACTATAGCCAATATCATGACCGAACCTTCGGTTTCGTGTTCGAGTGGTCTAACCTCTCAAGGGAAACAATTGCGGACCGCGTTATCGAATGGTGTTCTAAGGAGCCAAGAAGCAATTGGCCAAACTTTATCTGTGTTCCAAATAAAGGCTTTTACTTCTGGAAGACGACGAATTATGAAGTTGATTACAGTGCACTTGCCGCTACACATTTTTCATATACAGCTACGCTTGAAGAAGACCAAATCTTACTGATGTTCTTGACCCAATGCTCAAATGCATTTTCTAGCGCTAACATAGCCAATGTCCCATTACATCTCTACATTGAACACATACCCTTTGCCCCGCTATTAATTGAAGTGACCTCTCTCAGGCCAGGATAGATTAAAAATCAGTTGTTTTTGAGCCAGCCGTGGCAGTACCTGTAAACCAACGGAAAGTATGGTGTTGTTAGGATCGTAGCGCCAGAGGATTTTGATCGCGGGGCTTCTTCACTTCGCGGCCCGCAGAGCGTACGGAGTCCAGCGGACGGCCTTTGAGACCATTCAACGAGGGAGTCTTATCCAGCGTCGCAAGCCAGTTGGCATCTTATGCGGAATCCGATAACATACAGCCAGACAATTTCCCTGATTAATCAGATTTGTGCCGGAGAAAGGAGATCATCGTGGCTGAGATCCCAGGTTTGAAAGTAACGAACGTCGTTCTCGTCCATGGTGGTTTCGTGGACGGCTCGGGTTGGGAAGGCGTCTACAAGATTCTAACGAAGGACGGTTACACCGTCAGCGTCGTTCAGAATCCGACGATATCGCTGGCCGACGATGTCGCCGCGACCAAGCGCATTGTTGCTGCACAGAATGGCCCAGTGGTCCTCGTCGGCCACTCCTACGGCGGAGTGGTGATCACCGAGGCTGGTAACGATCCAAAGGTAGCGCGGCTTGTCTATATCACCGCCTTTGCCCCGGATAGGGGCGAATCGGTGTCCACGCTTATCAAGAATCCACCGCCGGGCGCACCGGTGCCTCCGATACTGCCGCCACAAGACGGCTATCTATTCCTCGACAAGGCCAAGTTCCCCGCCTCATTCGCGGGTGATGTGGACCATGAAAGGGCTGCGTTCATGGCAGCCTCCCAAGTCCCCTGGGGCGTGGACGCGCTCAGTGGCACGATCAGCGAGCCAGCTTGGAAGACCAAGCCTAGCTGGTACTTGGTTGCCACTGAAGATAAGATGATCCCACCGGCGGCCCAACGTATCATGTCCAAGCGCGCGGGTTCGACTGTCGTCGAGGTCGCGGGCAGTCATGCGATCTACGTGTCGCAGCCGAGTGCGGTGGCCGCGCTCATCGAAAAGGCCGCCAGTGAAGTGAAAGCGGCGGCGAACTAAGTCTGGCGAACGCGGGGAAAGTGGCTTGTCTGGTGACACGTGGCATCCCTGAAACGTTAGGCCGCATCCCAGACCCGGAGATCTCTAGGCCATCCCGAAGCTAACGATCCGAGTGAAAAGCATCTCAATTGTCGTCGTTTTGTGCTCAAGCCCACCTCATTCCAGCCCACTCAGGCCTATTCCAGCCAAAGCTCGGGAATTCTGCGAACCTTTGCCCCAGTAGGCCAGAGTGAGTTCCAGTGAGCTGGAGCAGGGTCGTAAAAACGCTTTCCTAAACCGCTGGTCGTGCGACAAGGCCGGTAAGCAAATCCTTGAGTTTCACAGCGGTGAAGGGGGGAGCTGCTTTCGTGAGATACCCGTCGGTGTTGTGAGTACCAGAAGAAAGAGGGTGCGGAGAAAAACGGGATGTCAGGCCTGGCGGCGGGCGGGTGGACGGCGGCGCCCGCGTCTGCGATAGGAGGGACCAGGGCTAAGACCGGGGAGGCGGATGGTGACGGTGGTCCCTTCGCCAGGCGCGCTGCCGATGGCAATCGAGCCGCCATGTTCCTCGACGATCTTCTTGACCGTGGCGAGACCAAGACCGGTGCCGGCCCGCTTCGTGGTGAAAAACGGCTCAAAGACCTTATCGACGATTTCTGCCGGAATAGGAGCCCCGTCGTTCTTGATGAGGATCTGATCTTCCATGCCGCGCCCCGCGCGATGCTGGGTAACCTGAATATGGAGATGCCCACCGGGGTTCATCGCTTCACCCGCGTTTTTGAAAATACTGAGAAAGACTTGCTGGAGCTTGGCTTCGTCGCCGCGGACCGGCGCGATCATCGTCGCATAGTCCTTGGTCACCTGTATCCTTGTGACTTCGAGGTCGGTCGCGACAACCGTGAGCGCGCTCTCGATCACTTCGGGGATGCGGAGGAGCCGTCGAGTCAGTTCGAGTGGTTTCGCAAAGTCCAAGATCTCGTTCAGGATGGCTTCGATACGGATCAAATCGCGCATCGCGTTCTCGACGCGCGTCTGCGGGTCGAAGTCGAGGATGCCTTCACCCGTGACTTCCTCCAATTGGGCACGGATCGAGGCGAGCGGCTCACGCACTTCTGTTGCCAGGAACATGCTGAACTCGCCGATCGCGGCCTGCCGCTCTTGTTTTCTGATGATGGGCTCCGAGGGACCTGGGGCTAATGCTGTCCCGGGGGTGCCAGCTGGTCCAATAGCTGGAGGTTGGCTGGTTGGCGCCGGTGCCGGAGCCTGGAGAATGTCCGCGATCTTCACAATAGTCGGCTCAAGCGTGCGGGCATCCGTCTGTTGGTAGCGTCCGGCTTCTTTCGAGGCCAGGGTGATTGTCCCGCCCACTTGTCCCCTGACGAAGAACGGCACGACGAGCGAGGAGAGAAGCCGGTCCTTGAACAGATATTTGTGATCGAGGAATCGCCCCTGTGTGGAGGCGAGATCATGGTCCACGCGTGGCTTACGATGGCGGACCGCCCATCCGGAGGCTGAGCTGTCGAGTGTGAGGCGATGGCCCGGCTTCAGATCTTTCTTCCCGTCCTTCTGTTCGCTCTTCAGATCACCGGCCAATCCCAGGACTTCGACATTGCCTGCGAGGGGATCATAGCGGCAGGCCCAGATGCGATCGTAGGCGACGTATTGGTTGGCATCCGTCAAGAAGGCAATAATCTTGTCTTGGAGTTCCGGTGTGAGCTGCGACACCGGCGCCGTGAACATCTCTGCCGGAGAGGCTGGCGGAGAAACCGGTTCGTGCGCGACAAACGGCCGGCTGAGCACGACATTCATATCGAAGAGGCCTTCGCGGTCCAGTGCTTTCGTGACCTCGTCGCTGGCCTGCTCTATCAAGCTTTTCTCTTTCTTCGCGAATGTGGCGCTCTCCTTTCGCCCGATGACGAGGAAGCCGTACGTCCGATTCCGATGCAGAAGGGAAACCCCGAGCAACGACTTCGTCCCCGGCGTAATCAACCGGAGGCGAATGGTGCGTCCGCTCTCCTGGTCAGTCGCGGGGGACGATGCAGCGATGGCGGGGGTCGAAAGTGTCCGGAGGATGGCTTGAATATCACGAGGTGTGAAGCCTCGTGCGGCATGGCTGACCAGCGGGCCTTGGTCGCGGTGGAACACAGCAGCGAGCGCCGCGTCGACCGGCAGCTCGTTGAGCACGGAGGTCAAGGTCCGCTGGAGATGCGTCTCGGGAATTGGTTTGCTGTGTGGAGCTGTGGGTGCCATTCGTGAGTTAGGGTAGCCAGGCGGGCGCATTGTAACAACGCAGGGCGAGCAATTCAATGAAAAGGAATAGGGCTCGTTATTCGTCGGGATTGATAATCTTAGGTGGGCGTTGGGGGAACGCGCGACGTTCCGTCGGGCGGTGGTCAGAAGTCCATGCGTTGAGGATCATGGTGACCAGACTGATCACGACCGCGCCGCCGACTGCCGGCCAGAACCCCGT
>DASQFV010000157.1:0-2476 GCA_035632975.1 Nitrospiraceae bacterium | reverse complement strand
TGTTCTACTGCGGCAAACGATCCGCAGCCATCTGCGTCGTTCTCGGCCCGAAACAATCCTCAATGTATTCCAGGGAATACACCTCCGGTTTTTCCTGACCTGCGGCCTTGCGTCTGGCCGCATCTCCTTCGCCTCGTCACGAACGGCAATGCTGGACAGGCTCCTGAGAAAGGAAGAGTCATCCCGGTTCAGATGCCCTACGAGGCGCCTCCGAAGGGACAGGATCTGCCGGCTGAATCAGTTCCACAGAATACGAAACCGTTGACGGCCGGAGAGGTCCAACGGGCGGAAGCCCTCCTGCCATTGCTGGAAGGTGCGCAAGAGTTTTGGGCGATGGGAGAATTCGTGCATCTCGGCGAGCCAGCCGTGCCGGTTCTGGTCAAAGGGTTAACCATGGCGGGACCGCGCATTCGGTATAACGTCATAGAAACGATTTCAATGTTGAAGGCGGCCTCGGCGGTTCCGGCCCTTGTCGCAGCAGCCAAGGAACCGAACGAAATCCCACGGGTGCGCGAACATGCATTGCGGGTGGCCGTTCGATTGGACGCGGCCAAAACTGTGGACGCGATCGAGGTGATGGCTAAAGATCAGAATTCTTCGATTCGGAAGGCCGCCGCGTTCGAGGCTCGGTATGTCAGAGAGAAGACGGTGGTACCGGTTTTGATCGGGTTGAATGCCGATGAGGAACGTTTTGTCGCGCTTTCAGCGGTGCAGTCTCTCTGGATTCTGACCCGACATGAAACGGAGTTTCACGATTGGGAGACATCGACCAAACAAGACCGTCAAGAGTGGACGACCGAGTGGTTGGAATGGTGGGACGGCCAGAAGGACAGCTTCGAAATGTCGGAACCAAAACGGCCCGTGCGGGCCCGCTAGCTACTGGTTGCTCTCGTTTATTTGGTTTATTTAGTTTGTTTGGTTGAGTGGGACAAACCAGATGAACCAAATCTACCAAATAAACAAAACGAACCAGATCAACCGGTTTCGCTGTACCTTGCGAGGGTGAAAAATCCTGTGTTATATTTTGTGAGATCGCCCTCTCGCTTCATTGTTTGATAGAAGGATGATAGGGACGTTCCATGGCTATTCTCACGATTGCAAAGCTCGGTAATCCCGTCTTGCGCCAGATTGCGGCCAAGGTTAATCCTCGTGACATTCGTACGTACGATCTACAGCAATTCATCGACAATCTGATTGAGACAATGCTGGATGAACCAGGGATTGGCTTGGCGGCGCCTCAAGTATCGCGTTCGATTCAACTGGTCGTGATGGGCTGTGAAGGGGATGATGGATTTCCCCAAACCGTTCTCATCAATCCCAAGATTGTCTTCTATGGTCCGCAGCAAGTCGAAAGCTGGGAGGGTTGTCTAAGCGTGGATGGGCTGCGGGGAAAGGTCACGAGGCCGTCAGTCGTGAGGGTTCAGGCGCTGGATCGCGATGGCAAATCGATGGATTTTGAAGCGACCGGTCTCTATGCGGTCTGTATCCAGCACGAGATGGATCACCTGATCGGCAAACTGTTTTTGGATCGTATGACCGATATGTCGACGCTCACGCAACTCCACGAATTTGGTAAGTACTGGCAACACGATCCCATCCCTGCCATTTAATTTGCCGTAAAGATCCCACGCTTGTGAAAACACTGCTTCGAGTGCTCCAGTATCTCCACCCACACCGTTCAATGGTGGTCGGCACTTTCTTGTTTGCAGGGTTGGCGACCGCGTTCGAATTAATCCCTCCATGGCTGATCAAAGTGATCATCGACGACGTGATCCAGGCCGGTCAGACCCAGCTTCTGGCATGGGTATTTCTCGGGCTCTGTGCCGCCTATGTGCTGCGGAACCTCTGCGGGTCGATACGGATTCGCTTGAATAATGGGCTGGAGCAGCAGGTCGTCCACGATCTGCATGTTCAGGTGTTCTCCGCGCTCCAGCGATTATCCATCAGTTTCTATGAGAATCGTCCGACGGGCGAGATCATGTCGCGGGTGCTGAACGATACCGAGCACATGCAGCGCATCTTTGTCGACGGGCTCGAAGAGATCATTACGGCTGGGCTGACGCTGATCGGGATCATGATCATGCTGTTCATGCTCAATTGGAAACTGGCTCTGTTGGCACTCGTGCCGATTCCCTTCTTGGTGGTGGGAGCGGCGCTATTTACCAAACGCATACATGGGTACTATCGCGCGATTCGAAAAGGGTCGGCCGAACTGAACGCCCTTTTGCAAGACATGCTGGCAGGTATCCGGGAGACGATGGGTTTCAATCGCCAGCCCTACGAGCAGGAGCGATTTGGCCGGAAGAGCGATCGTTGTCGGCAAGATACTTTGAAGGCCATGTACCTCTGGTCCTACTACTCCCCAGGCATGATGCTGATCGGGAGTCTTGGCGGAGCCATGGTGCTCTGGTTCGGCACCGCCGAAGTCTTGCAGCACCATCTTTCCGTGGGCGAGCTCGTGATGTTCATTTCCTAT
>DASQFV010000156.1:0-12561 GCA_035632975.1 Nitrospiraceae bacterium | reverse complement strand
GAAAGCGACAGCGGTTGCGGAGTTGACGGAGACATTTGGTCGTGCACGGCTTGCCATTGTCACCGAAAGTGCCGGGCTCTCCGTAAACCAGGTCACGGAACTTCGCAAGCAATTACGAGGTGCCAAAGCCGAATACAAGGTCGTCAAGAATACGTTGGCTGCCCGTGCTGCTGAGGGCACGATCCTTTCCGGGGTGAAGACGTACCTCAAGGGACCCACGGGACTGGTGATCGGCTATGACGATCCGGTGCTTCCGGCCAAGATTCTTCGAGATTTTATTCTGGCGGAGAAGCGCGAACAGAAAATTAAGATCACCATCGGTGTGTTGGAAGGCAAGGTGGTGCAGCCGGCTGAGTTGGCGGCTGTTGCAAAACTACCGAAGAAGGAAGTCCTCATTGCGATGTTGTTGTCGGCCATGCAGGGACCGGCGCGTGGCCTGGTGTATACGCTCAGTGCGGTCTTGTCGAAAGTTGTGAGAGTCATTGCAGCCATTCAGGATAAACGAAAAGGAGAAGGGGACATGTCAACGACCACGGCAAAATTGTCACAGGAAGAGTTGATCAAGGCCATCGAGACGATGAGTGTGCTCGATTTGGCGGAACTCGTGAAGGGGTTAGAGGCCCGATTCGGCGTCACTGCTGCCGCACCGGTCGCCGCCGCCGCTCCTACTGCTGGTGGGGGCGCCGCCGCGGCAGCCGAGGAGAAGACGGCGTTCGACGTCGTGCTCGTGTCTGCTCCGGCGGACAAGAAAATCCAAGTCATTAAGGTTGTCCGCGAACTCACCAGCCTCGGTTTGAAGGAAGCCAAGGATCTGGTCGAAGGCGCGCCAAAGCCCGTGAAAACTGGTGTCACGAAGGAAGAATGCGACACCATGAAGAAGAAGCTCGAAGAGAGCGGCGCCAAAGTCGAGATCAAGTAGCCTCGATTTGACCAGTCTCTAGTATTTGTGGGTGCCTGCCATGTGCGGGTACCCAAGTCTGACCTTTGGTGGAGGACCGGCGTATGTCCGAAACGACTCTGCAAGAGTTTATCGAGCGGAAAGACTATTCTCGCATTCACAGTAGCATCGACATTCCTGATCTTATTGAGATCCAGAAGCGCTCCTATGAAGAATTCCTTCAGCGGGAGGCCGAGCCGGAACGTCGCAAAGATCACGGGCTCCAGGCAGCCCTGGCAAGTGTCTTTCCGATTCCTGACTACAACAATACCGCCGTATTGGAGTTTACGAGCTATACGCTCGGCACCCCTAAGTACGATGAGCGGGAATGCCTTGAGCAGGGGATGACCTTTGCCGTTCCGCTGAAACTCCGGGTGCGCCTGGTCGTGTTCGACAAGGAAGACAAGGGCCCCAAGAAAAAAGTGCTTGACGTCCGAGAGCAGGAAGTCTACGTCGGCGAGCTGCCGCTCATGACGGAACGCGGGACCTTCATTGTCAACGGCACAGAGCGTGTGGTGGTGAGCCAGTTGCATCGGTCTCCCGGTGCGTCCTTCACGCACGATAAAGGGCGGACGCATTCCAGCGGCAAGGTGTTGTATTCCGCCAGGATCATTCCCTATCGCGGGTCGTGGCTGGATTTCGAGTTTGATGCACGCGACATTCTCTATGTGCGCATTGACCGTCGACGGAAAATGCCAACGACCATTCTGTTGAAGGCATTCGGGTTTTCGAGCGACGATTTGCTTAAGATGTATTACCCGGTCGAGGAAGTTCGGGTCGTCAAGGGCAAGATGCTGCGAAAGCTCGACCCCGAGATCCATCAGGGTCTACGCTGTTCGGCCGAAGTGCTTGAAAAGGGCGGCAAGGAGCCGCTGGTCCGGGAGGGCGCCAAGCTCACGAAGGGGCTTATCGCGAAGCTCAAGGCGGCCGGTGTGAAGGAAATCCCGCTTGCGCCGAGCGAGTTGGTCGGCCGCGCGGTATTGACTGAACTGGTGGACTCGAAGAAGAACAAGATAGCCGAAAGAAACCAGCGGCTTACCGCTGAGATTGTCGAGGCGCTGCTCGAGAGCGACATTGAAGAATTCAAGGCGATCTATTTTGATACGGTCACGTCTACGCCGGTGATCCTGGATACGCTGGAGATGGATAAGACCGCCTCGAAAGAGGAGGCGATGGTCGAGATCTATCGTCGCTTACGGCCGGGAGAAACGCCCTCAGTCGACACGGCGCGAGCCCTCTTCGAGAATCTGTTCTCGAACTCCAAGCGGTATGATCTCTCGCCGGTCGGGCGCCTGAAGTTGAACAAGAAGCTCGGCCTCGATCTGCCGTTGGAGCAGCGGACGCTGACGGCGCAGGACATGGTCGAGGTGATCCGCTATCTGGTGAACTTGAAGCTGGGCAAGGGCGAAATCGACGACATCGACCACTTGGGCAATCGTCGTGTCCGTTCGGTCGGCGAGTTGTTGGAGAATCAATTCCGACTCGGGCTGGTCCGGATGGAGCGCAGTATCAAAGAGCGGATGAACCTGCTGGATATGGAAACGGTGTTGCCGCACGATTTGATTAAT
Organism: Nitrospiraceae bacterium; assembly: GCA_035632975.1. GTDB lineage: Bacteria > Nitrospirota > Nitrospiria > Nitrospirales > Nitrospiraceae > Palsa-1315. The sequence goes on along the minus strand of DASQFV010000156.1, from coordinate 10,056 downwards.
GCGAAACCCGTCGTCGCCGCAGTGAAAGAGTTCTTCAGCAGCAGCCAGTTGTCTCAGTTCATGGACCAAACGAATCCGCTTGCAGAAATTACGCACAAGCGGCGGCTTTCCGCGCTCGGTCCCGGAGGGTTGACCAGGGAGCGGGCGGGGTTCGAAGTTCGCGACGTCCACCCTTCGCACTATAGCCGTATTTGTCCGATCGAAACGCCGGAAGGCCCGAACATCGGCTTGATCACGTCACTGGCGACTTATGCGCGCATCAATAAGTTCGGGTTTATCGAAGCGCCCTATCGCAAAGTGGTGAAGGGGCGAGTCACCGACGAGATCGAGTTTCTTTCCGCGATCGAAGGGGACAAGTACATCATCGCGCAAGCGAACGCGAAAGTGGATGCTTCTGGTCGGCTGGTATCTGAAACCATCTCGGCGCGAGCTGCCGGAGATTTCGTGACAGCCACTTCTGACAAGATCGAATACATGGACGTGTCGCCGAAGCAGGTGGTGAGCGTGGCCACGGCCTTGGTGCCGTTCTTGGAGCACGACGACGCCAACCGTGCCTTGATGGGATCGAACATGCAGCGTCAGGCAGTGCCGCTGCTCAAGTCGGAGGCTCCGTTAGTCGGCACGGGAATGGAAACAGTGGTCGCACGTGACTCGGGCTATGTCGTGCAGGCCCGGCGTGCCGGCGTCGTGGAAAGCGTGGATGCCACGAGGATCGTTGTGCGTGCCGGTTCGAAAGAAGGTCGGAAAAGGAATGATGCCGGCCTGGATGTGTATGATCTGATCAAGTTCCAGCGATCGAATCAGAGTACGACCATCACGCAGACGCCGGTGGTGCGGCTTGGGCAGCCGGTGAAAGTGGGACAGGTCTTGGCTGATGGTCCCGCCATTGATCACGGCGAACTGGCATTAGGTAAGAACATTCTCGTCGCCTTCATGCCCTGGGGGGGATACAACTTTGAAGATGCCATTCTGTTGAGCGAAAAACTGGTACGGGAGGATGCGTTCACCTCGATTCACATTGAGGAATTCGAGGTGGAAGCCCGCGATACCAAGTTGGGGAAAGAAGACATTACTCGCGACATCCCGAACGTCGGAGAAGAAGCGCTTCGCGATCTCGACGAGAGCGGGATTATCCGTATCGGGGCCGAGGTGAAGCCTGGAAATATTCTGGTCGGGAAGGTGACGCCGAAAGGCGAAACACAGCTCACACCGGAAGAAAAACTGCTGCGGGCCATCTTTGGTGAGAAAGCGGGCGATGTGAAGGATACATCGCTCACGGTGCCGCCGGGCGTCGAGGGCATCGTCGTTGATGTAAAAATCTTCTCGCGCAAGGGGCTCGATAAGGACGAACGATCCAAGAGTATCGAAAGCGATGATGCGATGAAGCTCCAGCGTGATCACCACGAGGAGCTTCGTATTATTGACGAAGAGAAAACGAAGAAGATCAGAAAACTGTTGCTGGGGAAGGTGGTCGGCCGTGACTTGATGGATCCTGAGAGCGGTGACGTCATTCTGAAGAAGAAGGGCAAGCTGACCGCAGAGATTCTCAAGCGGTTGCCGGATGAGACTGTCCGCTACATCATTCTGAGCGATCCTGACGAGCAGAAAGACCTGGAGGACGTCGAGCGGCGGGCAAAGGAGCAGATCGAAATCCTTCAGACGCTGTACGACGAGAAGGTTGGCCGTCTGAAGCGGGGCGATGAGCTTCCGCCTGGCGTGATCAAGCTCGTCAAGGTCTATGTGTCGATGAAGCGCAAGATTCAGGTCGGCGACAAGATGGCCGGGCGGCATGGAAACAAAGGCGTGGTCTCCCGGGTCTTGCCCGAGGAAGACATGCCGTGTTTGCCGGATGGGACGCCGGTGGAAATTGTGCTGAATCCGCTCGGTGTGCCGTCACGTATGAACGTCGGTCAGATTCTAGAAACTCATCTGGGTTGGGCGGCCAGGACATTGGGGATCAAGGTGGCGAGCCCGGTGTTCGATGGAGCGTCAGAAACAGAGATTAAGGAGCTGCTCAAGAAGGCGAACCTGCCGACCAGCGGGCAAACCATGCTGAGGGACGGCCGGACCGGGGAAATGTTCGGCAGCCCCGTCACGGTCGGCTATATGTATGTCTTAAAGCTCCACCACTTGGTCGACGACAAGATTCACGCGCGGTCGATCGGCCCCTATTCGCTCGTCACGCAGCAGCCCCTCGGTGGCAAGGCCCAATTCGGCGGCCAGCGGTTGGGAGAAATGGAAGTATGGGCGTTGCAGGCCTATGGCGCTGCTTCCACGCTGCAAGAGTTCTTGACGGTCAAATCGGATGACGTGCCGGGCCGATCGCGGATGTACGAAGCGATCGTCAAGGGTGAGCCGTTTCTGGAGCCTGGATTACCGGAGTCGTTTAACGTCTTGGTCAAAGAGCTGCAGAGTTTGGGACTCGACGTCGAACTGGTCAAGTCGCAAGACTAACCCATTTGTGTGCCGGCCGTAGCGGTCGGCATCAGAGGAGGTCACTACCGTGGAAGGCGTCTATACATTGTTTGAGAAGCCGCGCGATGCGGTGTCGTTCGATTCGATGCGGATCCGGATCGCGTCACCCGAAAAGATTCGGTCGTGGTCCTACGGCGAAGTGAAGAAGCCGGAGACCATCAATTACCGGTCGTTTAAGCCGGAAAAGGACGGACTGTTTTGCGCGAAGATTTTCGGCCCGATTAAGGATTGGGAGTGCAACTGCGGCAAGTACAAGCGCATGAAGCACCGCGGCATTGTCTGTGACAAGTGCGGTGTCGAGGTCATTCAGTCCAAAGTCCGCCGAGAGCGCATGGGCCATATCGAGCTCGCGGCGCCGGTCGCGCATATTTGGTTCCTCAAGGGTGTGCCGAGTCGGATCGGAACCTTGCTCGACATGAGCCTCAAAGGGCTGGAGCGGATTCTCTATTTCGAGAGTTATGTCTGTGTCGACCCAGGATCGACAGATTTGACGGAGAAGGAGCTGGTCTCGGAGGAAAAGCTTCGCTCGCTCCAATCGGGATACAGCCCCGGTTCCTACAAAGTCGGGATCGGTGCCGATGCCATTCGGGAGTTGCTCCGCAAGATCGACATCAATGCCAAATGGGATGAGATCAAGGCGAAGGCTAAGACGTCGGCCTCCGCAGCGCTGAAGAAGAAATACGCGAAGCAACTGAAAGTCATCGAGGCCTTCCGCAAGTCTGGAAACATGCCTGAGTGGATGATCATGGATGTGATTCCGGTGCTACCACCGGAATTGCGCCCACTCGTGCCGCTGGACGGCGGACGTTTTGCGACATCGGATCTGAACGATCTGTACCGCCGCGTCATCAATCGGAATAATCGCCTGAAGCGGCTGATCGAGCTGAAGGCGCCAGGCGTGATTATCCGAAACGAAATGCGGATGTTGCAGGAAGCGGTTGATGCGCTCTTCGATAACGGTCGTCGCGGTCGCGCGATTCGTGGACCCAACAAGCGGCCGCTCAAATCGTTGAGCGATATGCTGAAGGGGAAACAGGGGCGCTTTCGCCAAAACCTGCTCGGCAAACGGGTCGATTATTCGGGCCGAACTGTCATCGTCGTGGGACCAGAGCTTCGGCTGCATCAATGCGGGTTGCCCAAGAAGATGGCGCTTGAACTCTTCAAGCCCTTTATCTTCCACAAACTGGAGGAACGAGGCGCGGCGACTACGATCAAGAGTGCCAAACGCTTAGTCGAAAAAGAACGGCCGGAAGTGTGGGACGTGCTTGACGAGGTGATTCGCGAGCATCCTGTGCTGCTGAACCGTGCACCGACGTTGCACCGTCTCGGTATCCAGGCGTTTGATCCCGTGCTGGTTGAAGGCAAGGCCATCCGGCTGCATCCGCTGGTCTGTGCCGCATTCAACGCTGACTTCGACGGTGACCAGATGGCGGTCCACGTTCCGCTGTCGGTCGAAGCGCAGGTCGAGGCGCGCGTGCTGCTGATGTCGATCAATAACATTCTCTCGCCTGCCAACGGCAAGCCGATTGCGGTGCCGTCGCAGGACATGGTGCTCGGCTGTTATTGGCTGACCAAAGAGCGTGCAGGATGCAAGGGAGAGGGGAAAGTGTTCGGCTCACCGGAGGAAGTGCGCATTGCGTTTGATTCGCGAGAATTGGAAGTGCATGCGCGGATCAAGGTACGGATCGAGGGGAACCTCGTTCAGACCACCGTCGGGCGAGTCATCCTGTCGGACGTGCTCCCTCCGGGATTGCCTTTCGCCAACGCGAATAAGCTCATGACCAAGAAGGAAATGACCAAGCTCATCGACACTGTCTATCGCCAGTGCGGTCACCGTGAGACCGTCACGTTCCTCGATAAGGTCAAGGACACGGGGTTCGAGTATGCCACGCGTGCCGGAATCTCGATCTGCATCGACAACATGCATATTCCGACCAAGAAGCAAGAATTGCTGGGGAAGGCTCAGCATGAGGTCACGGAGATCGAACGGCAGTATGCCGAGGGGTTGATCACCAACGGCGAACGCTATAACAAGGTGATCGACATCTGGGCTCATGTGACTGAACAGATCGCCAATGAAATGATGAAGGAATTGGGCTCGGGTGGTGATCCGAGCAAGGCCGAGTCCTTCAATCCAATCTTCATGATGGCGGATTCCGGTGCTCGAGGAAGCTCCCAGCAGATCCGCCAGTTGGGTGGCATGCGCGGTTTGATGGCGAAGCCGTCCGGTGAAATCATTGAGACTCCGATTACCGCCAACTTCCGCGAAGGATTAACGGTGTTGCAGTACTTCATTTCGACGCACGGTGCCCGTAAGGGGTTGGCCGACACGGCGTTGAAAACTGCCAACTCCGGTTATCTCACGCGTCGCTTGGTGGATATCGCACAGGATGTGATTATCAACGAAATCGATTGCGGCACCACCGATGGCATCATTGTGAGCGCATTGGTCGAGGGGGGCGAAATTATTCAGCCGATCGAAGAGCGGGTGTTGGGACGATTGGCCGCAGAAGATATTCGTGATCCAGTGACAGGTGAGATCATTGTATCGTTCAATGAGGAGATTGACGAGGACCGGACAAAGGCGATCGTGGAAGCTGCGGTCGATCACGTCAAGATTCGTTCGGTGCTGACCTGTCAGTCACGCCGTGGAGTCTGTCGATCGTGTTATGGGCGCGATTTGGCCCGCGGACGGTTGGTCGAAAAAGGCGAGCCCGTTGGTGTCATTGCGGCACAGTCGATCGGTGAGCCGGGAACACAGCTGACCATGCGGACGTTCCACATCGGTGGAACGGCGAGCAAAGTGGTTGAGCAGACGGTGACCGAAGCAAAGCACGCCGGCACCATCAAGTTCATGAGCTTCGATGCCAAGAAGAATGCCGACTTCAATAACGCCGGGATTGCGGTCCAGAATAAAGAGGGTGAATGGGTTGTCATGAATCGGAACGCCAAGATTGTCATTGTCGATGAGACAGGGCGTGAGCGCGAGAAGTATGGGGTCGTCTACGGTGCCAAGATCAAGGTTAAAAATGGCGGTCGCGTTGAGGTGGGCCAGAAATTGGTCGAATGGGATCCGTACTCACTGACCATCCTCACTGAGGTCGGCGGGAAGGTGGCGTATGGAGACATCGTCGAAGGCGTCTCCATGAAGGAAGAATTCGATGAAGTCACCGGCCTCTCCCGCAAAGTCATCGTTGAGCATAGCGGCGCGACGTTGCGTCCACGCGTGTCGATCAAGGATGAGGGTGGGAAGACTGCCAAGGTTGCAGCGGCGGCAAGCGTGGCTCGCTATCTGCTCCCGGTCGGGGCGCATATCTTCGTCGAAAAAGGCGCAGTGGTCACTCCCGGTGATGTGTTGGCCAAGATTCCGCGGGAGACGACCAAGACAAAAGATATTACTGGTGGTCTGCCTCGTGTGGCTGAATTGTTCGAGGCCAGAAAGCCGAAGGAGACGGCCGTCATCAGCGAGATCGATGGCGAAGTTTCGTATGATGGTTTCGTGAAGGGCATGCGCAAAGTCCTGGTCAATAATAAGATGGGTGATGTGAAAGAATACTTCATACCCAAGGGCAAGCACGTCAACGTGCATGAGGGTGATTGGGTCAGGGCCGGTGAGCCGTTGATGGATGGATCGGCCAATCCGCACGACATCCTCGATGTGCTGGGGCCGAACGAGTTGCAAAAGTATCTCGTCGATGAAGTGCAGGATGTCTATCGGCTGCAAGGTGTGACGATCAATGACAAACACATCGAGATCATTGTGCGGCAGATGCTGCGCAAGGTCAGAATCGAAGATCCTGGCGATACGGAATTCTTGCCCGGTAGTCAAGTCAGCAAGATGGTATTTGACGAAGAGAATGAGCGAGTGTTGGCGAAGGGTGGGCAGCCTGGTCTTGGGAAGCCGGTACTGCTGGGCATTACCAAGGCAGCATTGACTACTGATAGCTTTATCTCGGCAGCCTCATTCCAGGAGACTACCCGTGTCTTGACGGAAGCAGCGATCAACGGGCGCGTTGATAATCTGTTGGGCCTGAAAGAAAATGTCATCGTCGGTCGTTTGATTCCAGCTGGAACCGGCTTCGAAGAGTATCGGGACACCTTTGTCATTAGTCCCAAGCCTGAGCCCGTGATTGTTGGCCAGGCAGAGGTTGCGGCGCTTACGCAAGAGGGCGTAGCGACGGGATCGGGAGAGCCTGCTCGCTCATAGTGCATGCGTTGCTGGAGACGGCTTGACACCGCGATCAATGCTCACTACAATCGACCGGCTTTGCCCTTGAAGGGTTGAGTAAAGCGGTCAAACTGCGCTGAAGATGAGAGTGAAGTACTCATGCCAACGATTAATCAGTTAGTCAGAAAAGGTCGCCAGCTGGCGCACGCAAAGACCAAGAGTCCCGCACTCAAGTCCTGTCCGCAGAAGCGTGGCGTATGTCTTCGTGTCTATACCTCAACGCCAAAGAAACCGAACTCGGCGTTGCGTAAAGTCGCGCGTGTCAGGTTGACGAACGGGATGGAAGTCACGACGTACATCCCTGGTGTCGGCCACAACCTTCAAGAACATTCCATCGTGCTCGTGCGTGGTGGCCGTGTGAAGGACTTGCCGGGTGTGCGCTACCATATCGTCAGAGGTGCCCTTGATGCCGTCGGTGTGACGGATCGAAAGCAGAGCCGTTCGAAGTATGGAGCGAAGCGTCCCAAGTAGGATGGTTATCACAGTTGGTAACGAGAGAGTGAATGACACATGCCAAGGACTAGATTTTTAGACCACCGTGATCCACTGCCTGATGTTCGATATCGGGATAAACTCGTCGGGAAGTTTTTGAATATCCTGATGTCGGGTGGAAAGAAGAGTACGGCCGAGCGCATTTGCTACGGAGCCTTCGATGTCATTCAGGAGAAGACCGGCAACGATCCACTTAAAGTATTCCGAACCGCGCTTGATAACGTGAAGCCGGTCGTTGAGGTGAAGTCACGTCGAGTGGGCGGCGCCTCGTATCAGGTGCCGGTAGAAATTCGTCCGGCTCGCCGGATGTCGCTGGCGCTCCGATGGTTGGCGGAGTATTCGCGTTCTCGCGGCGGTAAGAGCATGCGAGAGAAGCTCGCAGCTGAGTTGCTGGACGCATCGAACAATACGGGGGCGGCGGTGAAGAAGCGGGAAGACGTGCATCGGATGGCGGAAGCCAATAAGGCCTTCGCGCACTATCGCTGGTAGCGTCGTTCTGTGCTGCAGCTGAGCCGTGCTGCGATCCGCTCACGCGGGTGCGTGTAAGTCGCAGCGTTTCACCGGCTCGGGTTGCGGCATATATATTTTTAGGGGAAGTACGTGGCGCGTCAATCACCATTAGAGCAGACTCGGAACATCGGCATCATGGCTCACATTGATGCCGGTAAGACGACGACCACTGAGCGCATTCTCTACTACACCGGGATCTCACACAAGATGGGTGAGGTTCACGAAGGCGCGGCGACGATGGATTGGATGGAGCAGGAGAGGGAACGCGGCATTACGATTACGGCTGCTGCGACAACCTGTTTCTGGCGAGACCATCGCATTAATATCATCGATACCCCAGGGCATGTCGATTTTACGATTGAGGTTGAGCGGTCGCTTCGGGTGCTCGACGGGGCTGTGGCGGTGTTTGACTCCGTGCAGGGAGTTGAGCCGCAATCTGAAACGGTCTGGCGGCAGGCGGACAAGTATAGTGTGCCGAGGGTCGCCTTCATGAACAAGATGGACCGAATCGGCGCAGATTTTTATACCAGCGTTCAAACGATGATCGATCGGTTGGGGGCAAACCCTGTTCCGATTCAGATCCCGATCGGCCGAGAGTCTGAATTCAGAGGGTCGATCGATCTCGTGACCATGAAGGCCTATGTGTATGACGACGAGACGCTTGGCGCCAAGTATAAAATCGATGAAATTCCAGCTGATCTGCTCGACCGAGCCAAGGAGTACCGCGGCAAAATGGTGGATGCTGTCGCTGAATTCGACGAAAAGGCAATGGAGAAGTATCTCAATGGTCAACCCTTAACGGAAGAGGAGATCCGCCGAGCCATTCGGGCTGGCGTGATTTCGATGAAGATGACTCCCATTTTGTGCGGATCGGCTTTCAAGAACAAGGGTGTCCAGCAGCTGTTGGATGGGGTTGTGGATTTTCTTCCGTCCCCGCTTGATGTCGAATCGGTGACCGGGATTGATCCGAGCACCGAACAGGAAGTGAAGCGACGTCCGTCAGATAGTGAGCCGTTTGCGGCTTTAGCCTTCAAGATTATGACAGATCCGTTTGCGGGCCAGCTGACCTTTTTACGAGTATACTCGGGCACGCTGAAGACGGGAACGTCCGTCGCGAATGTGACGAAGGGGACGAGAGATCGCGTCGGACGCCTCCTGAAGATGCATGCGAACAAGCGTGAAGACATTGATGTGGCCTATGCGGGTGATATTGTTGCGGCCGTCGGACTAAAAGGGGCGACCACCGGAGACACGCTGGCGGATGAAAAGCAGCCGGTCTTGCTCGAGGTCATGAAGTTTCCTGAGCCGGTCATCGCAATGGCAATTGAGCCAAAAACCAAGCAGGATCAAGAGAAGATGGGGTTCGCGCTCCAGAAATTGGCGCAGGAAGATCCATCGTTCCGGGTGAAGACGGATGAAGAGACCGCACAGACCATCATTGCCGGGATGGGAGAGCTGCATCTGGAAATCATTGTCGATCGCATGCTGCGTGAATTCAAGGTGGAGGCCAATGTCGGAAAGCCGGAGGTGGCCTTTAGGGAAACGATTCGCAAGAAGGCTGAAGCTGAGGCGAAGTACATTAAGCAGACGGGTGGTCGTGGCCAGTATGGACATGTCGTGTTGACGGTCGAGCCTGCTGAGTCGGGCAAAGGATTGGATTTCATCAATAAGACCGTCGGCGGCTCTATTCCAAGAGAGTTCATCCCGGCGATCGAAAAAGGTGTGAAGGAACGGCTTGATTCTGGCGTGATCGCGGGGTATCCGCTTCGCGATGTTCGGGTCACGGTGATCGACGGGTCGTTTCATGACGTCGACTCCAACGAAATGGCGTTTAAAATTGCCGGTTCGATGGCATTTCTCGATGCCTGTAAGAGGGCCGATCCGGTGTTGCTTGAGCCGATCATGAAGGTGGAGGTTGTGGTTCCTCAGGAGTTTATGGGCGATGTGATCGGCAATTTGAATGGTCGTCGTGGCAAGATCCAGGGAATGAAGTCGCGGGCTGCTGCGCAGGTTATTGATGCGTCGGTGCCACTCAGTGAAATGTTCGGGTATGCGACCGATCTTCGGTCTCGAACGCAGGGCCGTGCCACCTATAGTATGGAGTTTGACCGATATGAGCCGGTGCCTCGGCAGATTTCAGAGGCCATCATTGCCAAGTATCGGGGTGAGTAGTCGAATTGATTCTTGAGTGAGGACGGAAGGGGGCGGGTATGGCGAAGGCGAAATATGAGCGGCGGAAGCCGCACGTGAATATCGGGACGATCGGGCACGTGGACCACGGCAAGACGACGTTGACGGCGGCGTTGACCAAGGTGTCAGCGGAGAAGGGGCTGGCGAAGTTCATTTCCTAT
>DASQFV010000155.1:0-11876 GCA_035632975.1 Nitrospiraceae bacterium | reverse complement strand
TTGGAGTGGGCTCTGGAAGGGTCTGTCCTCACCCTTTCCTTTTCACTTCCACCCGGCGCCTATGCGACCAGCGTTCTACGCGAACTCATGAAGACCGATTGATCAGCTGCTGAAAATGGCCTCCAACTTCGTTCTCGGCTCGAACAAATCCTCAACGTAGCCGGGAGGCTACGCCTCCGGTTTCTTCTCGCCTGCGGCCTCGTTGGACGGCCATTTTGAGCAGCCTGAGTGAGGTTTACTCCAACCGTCCCTGGGGGAGACTGAAAGTGAGTGAGCAAGGAAGCAGGAGGAGGAGAGTCTTCGGCGCATAGTCAGGATCTGATCTGCAGCGGTTGAAACTGAGTGGTAGAATCTGTGCTGAACCTGCCCATATAGGAGTGGAGGGGTCTGACCCATGATGCAAGACCAAGAAACCGTCCTACTCCAAGGCCATATCATCGATTCATTGATCCTGGCGAAGGTCCTGGACACGATTCTGATGATGGGCGGAACATTCGACATTCAAGATATGCAGATCGGCAAAACCCGCGAGGAGCCGTCGCGCGCCAGAATCATCGTGCGGGCCTCCTCGGCGAAACTGCTCAGCGAGATTCTCCATGCCATTCAACCCCACGGCGCGTCGGTCGAGAGTGAACGGGATTGCCGGCTGGCGGCGGCGCCGGCAGACGGCATCTTTCCCGACGAGTTCTACGCGACAACCCATTTATCCACCCAGGTGCGAGTGCATGACCAGTGGGTAGAGGTGGAGGGAATCGAAATGGACCTGGGAATTCGCGTGGATCCGGCTCGTCCGACTGCCAGGACTGTTCCGATGGGAGAGGTAAAGCGGGGAGATCTGATTGTGACTGGTCGTGACGGCGTGCGGGTGATCCCGCTCCAACGGCCACGCGACCGCGATGTGTTCAGCTTCATGGAATCGCAGGTGTCGTCCGAGCGTCCCCATGGGCGCGTCATCGGCGATATCGCCAAGCGCCTCGTGCAGTTGCGAACAGGGTTCCGGGAGGGAAAAGTGGGCAGCAGGGTGCTGCTGGCGGGAGGCCCGGCGATTGTTCACGCCGGAGGGCGCGAGGCGCTGACATGGCTCATTGATGAAGAATTCATCCATGTCTTGTTCTGCGGGAATGCGCTGCCCGCTCATGATATGGAGGTCGATCTCTACGGAACGTCCCTCGGCTATGGGCATGCGGCCGGTCGCGTCGTGCCGCATGGGCATGAACACCATCTGCGAACCATTAATCGGATCAGAGCCATCGGCAGCATCGAGGCAGCGGTCAAGTCGGGAGTCGTCAAGACCGGAATAATGGCGGCCTGCGTCAGGCGGGATGTCCATGTCGTAATGGCCGGCACGATCCGCGATGACGGCCCGTTGCCCGGCGTGATCACGGATTCGCTAGAAGCCCAGGCCGCCATGCGTGCAGCAATCCCCGGTATCGGACTGGCCTTGCTCATCGCCTCGACGTTGCACGCGGTGGCGACGGGCAATTTGTTGCCTGCCACGGTTCCATCCGTCTGCGTCGATGTCAATCCAGCCGTCCCGACGAAACTCGCGGATCGGGGAAGTTTCCAGGCTGTTGGGCTGGTCATGGATGCCGCCTCGTTTCTGCGCGAGCTGTCGCGCGAGCTGGGGGCCCGTCTGTGATTTCAGGATGTTCAAAAAGGCCGTCAGCAAGGCCGCAGCAAGCGAAGAGGCGAGTCGTACTTTTTCCGTACGGCGAGCCTCGGAGTGAAGCGAGAACGAAGCTGGGGGACTTTTTCAACATCCTGCTGGGGTGGAGGCCATGAGTCGCCTATTAGTCTGCCCGCCGGACTATTTCGGTATCGAATATGAGATTAATCCGTGGATGCGCCGTTCGAACGCCGTCAATTCAGATCAGGCCGTCCGCCAGTGGCATCACCTCATGCAGGTGCTCGAACAGGACGTGGGCGCGGACCTGGAACGGATGAAGCCGGTGCCGGGACTGCCCGACCTTGTGTTCACGGCGAATGCCGGCATCGTCGTTGGAGGCAAAGCGGTGCCGAGCCGTTTTCGCTATGCCGAACGTCAGAAGGAAGAGGCGTATTTTGAGGACTGGTTTCGTGGGCAGGGGTACGAAGTCGTCACGCTGGATCCGGGCCGCTTCTTCGAGGGGGCCGGGGATCTCTTGGGATTTCCCGACACCTGGTTCGGTGGCTATCGACAACGATCGGATATCCGTGTGTTCCCGACGCTCAGCGACTGGTTTCACCGAGAGATCATTCCACTCGAACTGGTCGACAAGCGATTCTATCACCTCGATACCTGCTTGTGCCCTTTGAGCGGCGGTGAACTCCTGTATTTCCCTCCCGCCTTCGATCACTATGGGCAAGAGGCTCTTGCCGAACGGATCGCTCCTTCCAGACGTCTCATGGTGCCGGAAGCTGAGGCTTTCAGGTTTGCCTGCAATGCCGTCTGTGTCGGAAAAAACGTCGTGCTGCCCGCAGGCTGTCCGGAAACAGAATCCCTGTTGACCTCGCATGGCTATCTCCCTCATCCAGTCCCGCTCGATGAATTCATGAAATCAGGCGGCTCGGCCAAGTGTCTGACGCTAGCGTTGGACTGAGCAGTGTCGCAAGTCAGCAGTCAATAGTCACTGGTCAATGACTGCGGACGGCCCGCCGTCTTTTCACCAACCAATGACTATGGACCCGCTAGAAGGATTTTTCACAATTCTGTGTAGGATGCTCAAAAAGCCACGGTTCTCACCCGCCCACCCCGGCGCGCCAAGACGCGCCGTTCCGCAGGCAAGGCCGCAGCGAGCTGTTACTTCATAAGGGGTGGCTGGGATGATCCCAACTGCGCGCAACGTTCTCACCTGCCCACCCACTGGCACGCCGAGACGTGCCATTTGCCCGGGCGAGGCCTTCTGGATTTCCCCACTTCGCCCTCAGGGGAGCAGTCAGACTGTCCTTCACTGCGCGCATCGGACGAGCACCGTTTTATCGTGCGCGTTCTGCGAGCACAAAGGATGGTCTGGCTGCTCCCCCTCCTGCCCTTCTGAGGCCGCGCGTTGCGCGAGCAAGGGGATCGTTCCAGCCATCCCGTCCCCTTTTCAGCATCCTGCTAGGGCTTTTTTTGCCGGAAGAGGAAAGATCCATAGAGTCCGGCGATGGCGATGGTGACGAGTTCGATCGTCATCAACAGTCGGCTCACGATTGCATCGAGCGCCGGTGGGGTCAGGATGAAATGCAGGCCGAGGAATTCTGGAGGCTGTGACGGTGGGGTTTCCCAGGGTGGAAAGAGGATCGCGAGGGACAGCATAGCCACCATGCCGTAAAGACATTCGAAATTCAACCGATCCGCTGGTGGATCGACGCGTCTTGGCGGCGGCGGGGGGAGTTCAACGGGGTCTGCATGAAGCCGTTGGCCGCACTGCATGCAGTAGCGGCTAATCTCCGGGAGTTCATGTCGACATGAAGGACAGAGTTTCATGGGCAGCCCCGTGCGTAGGCTACACGGAACCGCGTCGGTTTACTAGATGGGGGAGGGAGACGAAGAATCAGAAGTGGTAACTGACGCCGAACGAGAAGATGAATGCACTATAGGTTGCACGAAACCCAAGGGCCGCATCGGGGTCGCTATCCTTGGATACATAACCGATGCGGGCTAGATTGTATTTCCCTTCTCCAAAAACGGTCCAACTCCGAGTAATGTAGTAACGAACTCCCACCTGCGAGTTCAGTCCTATTGCTGTCCCTGATTGTGTACCTCCAACGTCATCCTTCCGGCTAGCGAAGAAGATGCCCGGTCCAACAGCTATGTAAGGCTGAAGTCTTGTTTTGTGATACCGAAGGACAAGATTCATCGGGGCCAAGGTGAGTACTTTATTGTATTCGCCAGAAATTTGGCCGAGTGGCATCGAACCGCCGGGGCCTGAAATAGTAACAGGTTGATCCTCTATATGGGGGGTGGTGTAAAACAACTCAGTTTCAACCCCGAGCCAACGGGCGCGCGAAAAAAAATGCCCTAGCTTGATCCCACCCATGAGAGAAGACTTAAGGCTCAAATCTGATGAACTGAGTCCGCCAAAACCATCTTGAGTCAGCTCGACACTGCTCAGGCTCTGCGGGAAGGTCACCCCGAACTGCCCCGCCACGTAGGATTCTGCATACGCCTGAGGCGCAAAGAGGACAATCGGCGCCAGGAGTGCCAGTAGACTCGTCATCACGGAACGCCTTGCCAGTTGTGTGGTTTTCATTGCCATCTGCCGCATTTTCACCTGTAACGATGCCCTATTTGATACTAATCGTCCGATGCGTCCGGACGAAGGAAATTGTGAAATCGTACGTAAAGGGAGCAAGGCATGTGCCACTTCGTTCTCTCGACCCTGTTTGGCAGGGCTGTGGAGTCTGGCTTGACTTGACAAAATTCGAAGACCGTCTCTCATTCATTGACAGGTGAAAGAACCGCTTCCTATAATCCGCGTGGTTCGTAAACCCTGTTGATGTCACCCCTTCCGTCATAATCACTTTTCAATCATGTCATCCATCCATCGCATAGGAGTCATCGGAGCCGGTGCTTGGGGTACTGCCCTGGCGAAACATCTGGCGGAGAAAGGTCTCAAAACTCGGCTCTGGGCCTATGAACGAGAGGTTGTGGATGCGATCAACGGGAAACACGAGAATCCAGTCTTTCTGCCCGGTGTCGCGCTCCCCCCATCACTCGCCGCTACCGAATCGTTGGCGGATCTCACCGAGCAGAGCGAGGGGCTGCTCTTCGTGGTGCCGTCCCACGTCGCACGTCCTGTGCTGCGCGAACTGGTCCGGACCCTTTCCATCCCGATGCCGTTCATCACCGCGACAAAGGGAGTTGAAGAAGACACGTTGAATTTGATGACTCAGGTCATGACCGACGTACTTCCACCTGCCATGCAACGGGACATCATGGTGTTGTCAGGCCCGAGCTTCGCGACAGAAGTCAGCGCAGGGAAACCGGCGGCGCTCTGTTTAGCCGGGAGCAACAAGGAACTGGTCAAGACATTCCAGGCAGCGTTGATGACGCCGGCCTTTCGGGTGTACGCCGACAGCGATGTGCTGGGGGTCCAGCTTGGTGGTTCGCTCAAGAACGTGATGGCGCTCGCAGCCGGAGTGGTGGATGGATTGAATCTCGGTCATAATACGCGGGCCGCGTTGATTACGAGAGGATTAGCTGAAATGGTGCGGTTGGGCGTCGCAATGGGCGCGGATCCACGAACGTTCTACGGGCTCTCCGGCGTCGGCGACTTGGTGTTGACCTGCACCGGAGCCTTGAGTCGGAATCACACGGTCGGCGTGAGACTGGGGAAGGGCGAGCGGCTGGAGAGGATTCTCGGAAGCATGCAGGCCGTGGCCGAAGGTGTGCGGACGGCGAAGGCGGCGTTGGGATTAGCGCGCCGTCATCGTGTCGACATGCCGATCGTGCAAGAAATCAACGCGGTGTTGTTCGAAGGCAAGTCGTGCCGCAAGGCGGTGACGGATCTGATGGAGCGCGACGCAAAGCCGGAGAAAGGGCAGCCGTGAATCCTGAGGCGGTTGAACGACTGCTGACCAAGGTGCGAACGGGAACCCTGTCTGTAGCGACGGCTATCGGGCAGCTCCGCTCGTTGCCCTATGAAGATCTCGGATTTGCCTCGGTCGATCACCACCGGTCGTTACGGCAGGGATTCCCCGAGGTCATTTTCTGCGAGGGGAAGACGTTGGCCCAGATTCGCGCCATTGCGAAGGCGCTTTTGAAACATCATCGCCCGTTGTTGGCGACGCGCGCGACTCGCCAGGTAGCCACCCTCATTAAACGGCTGGATCGTCGAGCTGTCTATCATGACGAGGCGCGCATCGTGTCGATCGATGACCCCAAGCGGCGACAACGGGGACATGTTTTGGTGATTACAGCCGGCACCTCGGATATTCCTGTCGCGGAAGAAGCGAGAGTGACGGCGGAGGTGATGGGGAGTCGGGTTGAGACGCTCTACGACGTGGGCGTGGCCGGCATTCATCGGTTGCTGGAGCGTCAGAGCCGGCTGATGCAAGCCCGGGTGGTCGTGGCGGTCGCAGGGATGGACGGAGTCTTACCAAGCGTGGTCGGCGGGTTGGCTCCCTGTCCAGTCATTGCCGTGCCGACGAGTCGGGGCTACGGCGCCAGTTTCGGTGGACTCGCTGCATTGTTGACGATGCTGAACTCCTGCGCGGCGGGGGTCGGCGTCATGAACATCGACAACGGGTTCGGGGCCGGCTGCCTCGCGCATCGAATTAACATGCTGGAATAGGCGTGAAATGTGAGACGTGAAAAGTAAAACGATAAGAGGTGAGTTCTTGATGAACACCTCTCACGTTTAACGTCTCACCTTTTACGGCTATTATTTCACTACTACCGTTCCGCGTTTCGGCCAGGCAACCATCTGCGTCCTGGGACCCTTCTCGCCGTTCGCCAGCAACTTGGCTCGCACTTCGAATTGATAGAGCCCTGCTCCCGACGGGATTTTCTTCTGGTCCAACCCGTCCCACGTCAGGAGGACAGAGATTTGTGGAGCGGCAGCGCCGTCGGTTGAGGCGGCGTGCGGCTCCAGTGGTTTACGTGTGGTCAGAAAACGGAACGAATTCTTCGACGGCGACCTTATTAATGAAGAGACTTCCAGCAGGGTTGCGCCGTCCAGCTCCTTGGGTAGCTGGACTAAGGCAGAAAACTGCAACGAGCCAGATGAGATCGTATAGGGGTCAGGGGAGACTTTCAAATCGAGAATCTTGAGTTCTGGTTCGGGGCGCGGGACCTGGTGGGGTTTCGATTTTGCCGAGGCGGATGGTGGGGTCCAGAGCAGCAACGCGGTGCAGAGCAGCACCCAGGCGACCTGACCACTCCACGATTCGAATAACTCCGAGCAGGGCATAATCAGGGAGCGGCAGATCGTCATAGTACTATATGTGTTACAAAACTGTTGTGACGAAGCGCCTTGTCGGGTAGGCGAGTGCAGTGGGGATAACACAGCGTTGGTAGGCTGTCAATGCGATCAAGCTCGAAAGATTCATGAACGCTTCTGCTGCCATCGCGGATTCGCTGCTCTTGGGCGTGAAGCGTCGTTCGTGAATCGTGAGAGAGACAAGCAAGGCGTGCGCGACAGGCGCGACTAGCGAAGATGAAACCTCCTGCCCGTTCTTCCTTTCTCGCAAGTCTCGCGCGAATAACCATTCACGCTTCACGAGGAACACTGTATTGTGCGACATCGCGACGAACCATCATGAGTCTCGCAGCAGGCTGCGGAAAAACTCTGTGCGCACGCCGGAATTTCATTGGTTTGTGCATCTGGGACAACAGGAGCACACCACGCAAGATGCTCAAAAAGGCCAGACTTCTCACCCGCCCAACGCTGGCGCGCCGAGACGCGCCTTGTCCCATGCAAGGCCGCAGCGAGCGAAGAGCCGAGGAGGTACAGACCGCACTTCGTGTGGGCCGTTCGCCCCTAGAATGGATCTTGGCGAACGGAAAAGCCCCTCTGTGATTCCGACATCCGAGAGACCCTCTTCTGCGCGTTGAGTCTCTGAGCGATGCGAGAACGCCGCTGGCGGACTTTTTTCAGCATCCTGCTAGGCTTCTGTGCCGATTGCCGTTCGCAGGCGCCTTGGGTAAGATGGGCGCGGTTTGAACGGACCAGAGAAAGGACGCACATGGGCGCGCATCTCCATTTTGATTGTTATTCCGGCATCAGCGGCGACATGATCCTTGGCGCGCTCGTGGATGTGGGAGTCCCGTTTTCCGACTTGGTGAGCGGGCTGAAGCGACTCCGACTTTCAGGGTTCACGCTACGGAAGCGGCGGGTGCATCGAGGGGCGATCCATGCCACGAAAGTGGACGTCGTGATCACGGCAGGATTGCACAAGCCTCTCTCGCTTCATCGGATCCACGCCATCCTGTCCGCGAGTCGAATTCCCGACAAGATTAAGCAGCAAAGCCGATCGGTGTTCGATCAATTGGCCGAAGCGGAAGGGCATGCCCATTGTGTGGCCAAGGCTCACGTCCATTTCCATGAAGTGGGGGTCCTGGATTCATTCGTCGATATCGTCGGCGGGCTGATCGGCTGTGATTTGCTAGGCGTGACGCGTGTGACGGCCTCCCCAGTCAATGTTGGAGCGGGGACATTGCAATCGGCTCACGGGATCCTGCCGGTGCCTGGTCCGGCGGTCGCCATCCTGGCGAAAGGGATTCCGATTTACAGTGCCGGCCCTCCCCGTGAGCTCGCCACGCCGACCGGCATGGCGCTGTTGCGCACACTGACATCGGAGTTCGGCTCCATGCCGGTAATGATGCCGACCGCCATCGGCTATGGAGCGGGCGATGCTGATCCCGACGGCTGGCCGAATGCCTTGCGTGTGTTTCTCGCGCGTCCGTCGTCCAGAGGAGCGCGCGAACGGGATACCGTGCTGCAGGTTGAAACCAACCTCGACGATGTGAACCCGCAAACGTATGAGTATGTGATGGAGCAGTTATTTTCGCATGGGGCGCTCGATGTGACCCTCACACCGGTCATCATGAAACGTGGAAGACCCGGCATCGTCCTGACCTGTCTCGCGGCTCCGGCACAGCTGGATCAGGTTCTAGACGTCTTGTTTAAGGAAACGACGGCATTGGGAATTCGGATTCGTGAGGTGCTGCGACAGATTCTTCCTCGGCGGTTTTTCTCGGTGAAGGTGCGTGGGGGACTCGTCCGGATGAAGATCGCCGATGTGAACGAGACGACGGCCAAGGCGGCTCCGGAATATCTCGATTGCAAACGGATAGCCGAACAAACGGGCCGTCCCGTGAAGGAGGTGCTCGAAGACGCGGCCCTTGCCTATGCCAAAAAGCGGGTGGCTCAGCCGACGGGCGGGGGATGACGGTCCTACTCTATACCCTACTGTTTCTCGTGTCCGTCGCGGTGACGTTAGGAGCCTGCACGCTATTCACGAACGCCATTGAATGGTTGGGCAAGCGATTCAATCTGTCCGAAGGCGCGGTCGGCGGTGTGTTGGCAGCCGTTGGCACCACACTTCCTGAAACGTCGATCCCCATCATTGCCATTGTCTTCGGGACCAGCCGTGCTGAAGCGGAGGTGGGGTTGGGCGCGATCCTCGGCGCTCCCTTCATGCTGAGTACCTTAGTGATCCCCATCTTGGCCATTTTGCTGGTGGTCTACGCCAGCCTTGGGAAGCGCACCGCCGCCTTCCGATTGAACTATCACGATGTGAAGGGCGATCTCTCCTTCTTCGTAGTGGCCTACAGCGTCGCGCTGGCCTGTGTGTTTGTTCCGTCTCGACTGGCGCACGGCATAGCCGCCGTCGGGTTGATGAGCCTCTACCTCTATTACGTAAAGCTGAAGTTCAGTGAGTCGAGTGAGGAGGGGAGCGAGGGTGGGCTTGAGCCGCTGCTCTTTGCCAGAAAAACGGCAACCCCCGCGTTTGGACTTATCGGTCTTCAAGGAGTCCTAGGATTGGCCGGGCTCGCGCTCGGAGCGCATCTCTTCGTGCTTGCCGCAGAAACGATTGCGGGAATCTTGTCGATTTCTCCATTAATCCTGGCCCTCCTCATTGCGCCCCTGTCGACCGAGTTGCCCGAGATGTCGAACAGTTTTCTCTGGCTCTATCGAAAGAAAGATCGTTTGGCGGTAGGGAATGTTACCGGCGCGATGGTCTTTCAGGGTACAATTCCAGTCTCGATCGGGCTCCTGGGCACGGACTGGGCGCTGGCGCCTACGGCATTAATCACCATGGTGCTCGCTGTGGCCGCGGGCGCCTTCTTATTGGTGCAGGCTGTGTGGGGTGGTCTCTGGCGACCCTGGTTGCTGAGCGGGAGTGCCCTCCTTTATATCGGGTATGTGGTGTACCTATATGTCTTCTAACCGGATGCTGAAAAACCCCTCCAGCTTCGTTCTCGCATCACTTAGAGACTTAACGTACCGCGCTGGGGACGCTTCGTCTCTGCGCTCGCTGCGGCCTTGCTTGGGGTAAGGCGCGTCTTGGCGCGCCAGGGCTGGGCGGGTGAGAAGTCTGGTGTTTTTGAGCATCCTACGTGACGAGTGATTGGCGAATGGTGACGAGTGCTAAGAAAAGCATGACGAGGTCTAAAGACAAACCTCTCCTAGGAATCACGATGGGAGATCCAGCCGGGATCGGTCCCGAGGTGATTGCGAAGGCCTTGGCTGGGGCAACGGTGCGACGACGCTGCCGTCCGCTGGTCATCGGCGCGTTTCCGGTTATGCAGCAGGCGGTCAAGAGCCTGAAACTCAAGATGAAGGTGATTCGCGTGGAGGGTCACGAAGCGGTATCTCCACGGGGGAATCATCTCGCCGTGCTGGACCCGCTCGATCATGCCCTTGGGCGCTTCCCGCGTGGAGTCGCGGCGTCTGAAACTGGAGCGGCGTCCGTGCTGTTCATCAAGAAAGCCGTGGAGCTTGCGCAACTTGGTTGTATCGACGGCATCGTCACTGCGCCGATCAACAAAGAAGCGATCAACATGGCCGGCTGTCATTTCCCCGGCCATACGGAACTGCTGGCAGATCTGACCAAGGCACAGGAATCCGGCATGATGATTATCGGCGGACCGCTCCGAATCATGTTTGTGACAACCCACGTCTCGATCAAAGAATTGCCGTCACTCCTCACCCAGGCCAAGATCGAAAAAGCCATCAGACTGGCTCATCTGGCGTTGAGGGATCTGTTCGGAATTAAGAAACCAAGAGTCGGCGTCGCTGCGTTGAACCCTCATGCTGGAGAACATGGGCTGTTTGGGGACGAAGAGGTGCGGGTCATTCTCCCGGCGGCTCGTGCGGCGCAGGCCCAGGGCATTCGTGCCAGCGATCCCTTGCCGGCTGATACGCTGTTTGGCAAGGCGGCAAGGGGTGATTACGATGGTGTGGTGGCCCTGTACCACGATCAGGGATTAATTCCCTTAAAGCTTGTCGCGTTCGGCACCTGCGTGAACCTGACGGTGGGGCTGCCGATTATTCGCACTTCGGTCGATCACGGGACAGCGTTTGATATTGTCGGGAAGGGCATTGCCGACCCTGGCAGTCTGGTGGAGGCGATCACGCTGGCCGCCAAGCTAGCCAAAAGACGGTGATGGGTCTATCTGGTCTGTCTGGTCTATCTCGTCGGTCTGGTTCGGGCTTCTGTCGACGAAGACGAAACCAACCAAACCAGATAGACCGGATAGACGAGATAGACCAAACAAACCAGACCAACAGAGGGCCTACTGATGACCAACCAATCGGGCGCGGCAGGTACCATGCTTCAGAAGCAGTTGAAGGAATTGGACACAATTTTCCAAGAGACAATGGAGACGCTCAACACCGTCGCCGGAGCCGAACGAGTGGCAAAATGGAAAGCCAGGACGAGTGCGCTCATCACTGATTCCCTGGGTCAGCAAGAAGGGCAGAGGTTTGCCGCCCTGCAGCCGGGGCCCTCTTTCACCAACGACCTGGTGGAAGAGTTTACCGATCTCATCGACTATTTCAGAACCCCGCTGGCCGATCTGGCCAAACAGGCGGCGCAAGCCACTCTTCGTCCTACCGGCGGGAATTGATCGGTGTCGATCCCTAATCTCCCTCCGCCGAACAAACGGCTCGGCCAAAACTTTCTGATCGATCCCAATATCGTGCGCAAAATCGTCGCATTGGCGGAACTGGGACCCAGCGACCACGTATTGGAAATCGGTCCAGGCCGCGGCATCCTGACCGAGGCGCTGTGCCGCGCGGCCGGTCGTGTGACGACGGTCGAAGTGGATCCACGGCTCCATGCCTATCTCGAAACCAGGCAGGCGCAGCTTCCGAATGTGGAGCTGGTCTGTGAGGACGCGTTGGCCTATCCGGTCGAGAGCCTGCCGATGGGTACGGTCGTCGTGGCCAATCTGCCCTATTATA
>DASQFV010000154.1:0-11306 GCA_035632975.1 Nitrospiraceae bacterium | reverse complement strand
ATATCGTGCCGGCCAACCGGAAATGGTATCGCAATCTCGTGGTCGCTGATCGTGTCGTCAGCGCCTTGGAGGACATGAAACTGAAGACACCGCCCGGTCCCGCAGGGGTCAATTTCGATACATTGAAGATTGTGTAACGAGACAGTCGCCGCAGGAGATGAAGCCAGGCTAGGGGCGAGTGGCAAGAGGCGAGAGCCGTGCCTCTAGCCTGAACATCGGCGATTACAGCAGAAGCGCCGGGAAAGGCGGTTTCTTGACACGCTGGGCAGGGCTATATTAGCATGCGCCTCGGACTGATAGGCGCGTAGCTCAGGGGGAGAGCGCTACCTTGACACGGTAGAGGTCGACGGTTCAATACCGTCCGCGCCTACCACCCAGCTGAGGGCATCCGCTTGCCTTTCGTAGGCGGGGTGCCTTTGTTGTTTCTAGTGCTTGGTCGATTGAATGCATGTCATGAAAATTGCGCTCAAAAATGGCAGCAGTCGGGATATTCCAGCGGGGCAGACCGTTGGGTTTGCCCTGTCGGCTCTCGGCCTGACGCTTGGCCCGGACATCCTTGCGGCGAAGGTGAATGGTCAGACCGTAGACCTCTCAAGCACGTTGACGGAAGATGCTGAGGTGGCCCCACTGCAGTTCGACAGTGCAGAAGGCCGTGAGGTCTACCGCCATAGCAGCACTCATATTATGGCGCAGGCCGTCAAAGAGGTCTTCCCCACCGCACAACTGACGATCGGCCCGGCCATCGAGGATGGGTTCTTCTATGACTTTGCTTTTGAGCGCCCATTTACCCCGGAAGATCTCGAGAAAATTGAAGCGCGAGCGAAAGACATCATCAAACGAGCTCTTCCTGTGAAACGGGCAGAATTGTCGAAACAAGAAGCGGTAAAGTTTTTCCAGAAAGGCGGGGAAACCTACAAGGTTGAGTTGATTCAAGGACTGGCAGATGGTCAGGCCATCTCAGTCTACCGTCAGGGGGAGTTCACCGACCTTTGCCGCGGCCCGCATCTCCCGACGACAGGTCATGTCGGGGCATTCAAGCTCCTGAGCACGGCCGGAGCGTACTGGCGCGGCGACGAACGCAATCCCATGCTGCAGCGGATCTATGGGACATCCTTCCCGACCCAGGCGGAACTCGACGCGCATCTCGCGCGGTTAGAAGAGATTAAGCGACGAGACCACCGAAAGGTCGGTAAGGAACTCGACTTGATCTCGATCCAGGATGACATCGGCCCAGGCCTGGTGCTCTGGCATCCGAAGGGCGCGACGATCCGCCTGTTGATTGAGAACTTTTGGCGCGACCAGCATATACGAAACGGGTACGAACTCGTGTACTCCCCCCATATCGCCCGGTTAGATCTCTGGAAAACCAGCGGCCATGTCGACTATTACCGTGACAACATGTTCGCTCCCATGAAGGTTGAAAACAGCGAGTACCAGCTCAAGCCGATGAATTGCCCGTTCCACATCATGATCTACAAATCGCATCTGCGCAGTTACCGAGACCTCCCCATCCGCTATGGCGAACTCGGAACTGTCTACCGGTATGAACGGACAGGCGTCCTGCACGGTCTGCTGCGGGTTCGCGGCTTCACACAGGACGACGCGCACCTGTTCTGCCGGCCGGATCAGATCGAAAGCGAAGTCAGCCAGGTCCTAGACTTCACGTTCTTTATTCTCGGAACCTTCGGGTTCACCGAATTTGAAGTGTACCTCTCGACTAAGCCGGAAAAGTCCGTCGGCTCGGAAGAGCGGTGGGCCCAAGCCACAAGCGCACTCGAAGCTGCATTGAAGGGACGAGGAGTCGCCTACCAGATCGATCCGGGCGAAGGCGTCTTCTACGGACCCAAGATCGACATCAAAATCAAAGATGCCTTGGGACGATCCTGGCAATGTTCGACCATTCAAGTCGATTTCAACAATCCCGAACGGTTCGAATTAGGCTACATTGGGGAAGACGGCAAAGTTCACCAGCCGATCATGATCCATCGGGCTCTGATGGGATCGATCGAAAGGTTCTTTGGCATTCTGATTGAGCATTTCGGCGGCGCCTTCCCAACTTGGCTCGCCCCGGTTCAGGCGATGGTCATGTCCATCACGGACAACCAGGGGCCCTACGTCGCCGAGGTCGTGATTCAACTAAGGGCTGCGGGGTTCCGCGCTGAGGCAGACCTTCGGAATGAAAAAATTGGGCTCAAAATCCGAGAAGCGGAGAAGGCGAAGGTTCCATTCATGTTTGTGGTTGGCGACCGAGAAGTGCAGAGCGGGACTTTGGCCATACGGGGCCGGAGCGGAGCCAACCTCGGCAGCATGACCGTCGCGGGAGCGCCCGACTTGCTCCGTGCGGACCTCAAGCCGGCAGGGCAGCAACATTCACTCACACAATAAGAGGTGTCTTATCGTCCCCAAACTACGAGTTAACCGGGAAATCAGGGTGCGCGAAGTCCGGGTGATCGGTCCAGAGAGCGAACAGCTCGGCATTCTCCTCACGGCGGACGCGTTCAAACAGGCACAAGAAAATGGCTATGACCTTGTCGAGGTCGCGCCCACGTCAGTGCCTCCCGTGTGCCGCATTATGGACTACGGGAAATACAAGTTCGAGCTGAGCAAAAAGGACCACCAGAACCGGCGCCATCAAAAATCGACACAGGTGAAGGAAATTAAGTTGCGCCCTCGGACAGATAAGCATGACTTGGAGATCAAGATTCGACAGATTAAGGGGTTTCTGGCCGATGGTAACAAGACCAAAGTCCTCTTGACGTACCGCGGTCGTGAGATGGCGAATCAGGAGATGGGCCGGACGCTCATGAATACGGTCATCGCAGAGTTGGGAGAGGCAGGAACGATCGAGTATGCCCCACGTATGGAAGGACGCAGCTTGATCATGATCGTGGCGCCGAAGTAAGTAGGTTGGCCTGAACGCTATTCACCAAAGGAAGTACCGACATGAAGAATAGGAAAATGAAAACGCATAGTGGAGCCAAAAAGCGGTTTACCCGCACGGGCTCTGGGAAATTGCTCAGGCGAAAGGCGGGGAAACGCCATATCCTCACTAGCAAGACACAGGATCGAAAGCGCCGATTAAGCGGCACGGTTCTCGTGGATAAGACCAAGATTCAGGCACTGGATCGCTTATTGCCCTACAACTAAATTAGAATGCACGTATCGAGTTAACCAAAAGGAGCACTGACTCATGCCTCGCGCAAAAGGTGGCCCCAAAACAAGACATCGGCGGAAGAAGCGTTTGAAACTGGCCAAAGGACAGTATGGAGGGAAGAGCCGGCTGTTCCGCACCGCAACAGAATCAGTCGATAAGGGTCAGGCATACGCCTATACCGGACGGAAAAATCGGAAACGGGATTTCCGCGTGTTGTGGATTGCGCGCATCAACGCGGCAGTTCGGGCACATGGACTGACCTATGGCCGGTTTATCAACGCCCTGAAGAAAGCCAATATACTCTTGGACCGGAAGGTCTTATCCGATATGGCGATCAAGGACGCCACCGGGTTTGAGCAATTGGTCGGTCTTGCCAAACAGCACCTCGCCCCTACCGGGGCATAACCGCGGTCGCCCACCGAGAATTCCATTCGAAATCTGGTCGTATCAGGGCGGAGGTCTTGAGGAATGCGCCGATGGGCGTCTCCTCAAGACCGTTCGGCTAGTTCTGTCAGATCGATTTCGAACGCAACAACCGGAACACTGATCTGCCAGCATTCGAGAACTTCGGGGTGCAGCTCCCCAATGACACCGACCTGCTTCCCTTCAGACACAATACTCCCCACTCGTCCAGCGAGAAATGAAGGATGCTGGATCGGTTCCAGGCTGTAGGCTTGGTTCACATAGTAAAACAACGTGTCCAGGCAGGAGTGGGCCTCGGAGAAATGCGCATCGGCATGGGCGATCATCCCGCCGAGCACTGTCACAGTGCGCGACCCGATGGACTCCGTGGGATCGGGACATGCCACTTCGCCGGCCTCGAATATCCGATGGGGATAAAATGCCCGGTTCGATGCAGCTTCCACACGAAGCAACGACGGAAGCATCCATTGTCGAAGGGCGGAGTAGTTCTGGGACATCACATTATCCACCTCGACAAGGTTCCCCCACTCGGTCCCTTCCAATCGCATCGCATCACGAAGATCCCGGGGCGAACCGAGAATGTTGGAAATGATTTCTTGGAAACCCATGCCCACCATGAGGGCTCTCACACGGTCGGAGACCTCCTCGATGCGCGATAATCCACCGACCGTGAACTGCAAGGGCATCACCGGCAAAAAGTCGCTGTACCCACGGCTGATCGCGACATCTTCGACGACGTCCATCGCGTGCATCAGGTCTTGCCGATAGAGGGGAAGCGTCACCGTCATATTTTTACCTTTCGCCATCACCTCATAGCCGTAGGCCGTTAAGGCCTTCGCTACTTCGTGGGTGCCGAGCGCCTGCCCAAGGGCCTGTTCGATCGTGCTGACTGGAAGCTTCCATGACTTCCCTAGATCTTGGGGAGTCATGACCGCCTTGCCGAGAGCTGTCTTATAGGGATACCGTACTTCGATTGGCTCAATAACAGCGCCACGATCCGCCAGATTCGCTGCAAAGATGTTGAGGGTCAGCACGACCATCGTGAGGTCAGTGCCAGTCACCTCGACGAATAGGGCGTCGTCTCCCACCCGCACTTCTCCGACTTCGCGGCTATTGATGATCGGCGGAAAGGAGAGGGCCTGTCGCTTCGCATCGCGCAGGAAGGGTAGGCGATCATGTCCCGCGAGAATCCCGCCGAACTCCAGACCCTTGGGATGGACGAGCAGCATCTCCCCCAGCGTCATGACCGTATCCATGCCCAACGGCGTGAAAGTGACTTCGTCCGGCTTCACCAAATCATAGGTGACAGGAAACTCGATCGCCGCGAGCCGATAGAGTCCGATCGACACGGTCCGGCGTTTACGGCCGAACATTTCGGCGAGTTTTTCTTGTGTCTGAATCAGCTGAGCGAGGCCCTCCTGGGTCACGCAGTAGCCTGTCGCGGTACAGGCCGCCACGTAGGGTCTGATCGACTCCAGGCCGGGAGCCACGTTCAATCGCTTTGGCGATTTCGATGGGGTCGTGAGAAAGCTGTACCTCGCGATGGAACCCTGCCGTTTCCCCCGAATCTGCCGGGCGATCCCTTCGCAGCACCAGAGATCTGGACGATTGCTATCTTGCAGCTCAATTCGCAGTTCGCCGGTGTCGGGATTATGCCCCCTCAACTCACCCTTCACGAGCATCAACGACTCTTCGAGTTGCTCCATGGTGATCGGCTGGGGAGTCTCGCCTGGCGCTGCGAGCAAGCCCTCGAGATCCTGTTTAAAAATAGTAATCGTGGGCATGTGAAAGCTAGAAGGCCCCTCTGGTGGAGCGAATCAGATCAAGATTGTCGGTGAACAATTCACGAATATCGTGAATGCCGAGCGCCACCATCGCCATGCGATCGAGCCCCAACCCCCACGCAATCACCGGAACGGTCACGCCCAGCGGAAGGGTGACTTCCGGCCGGAACAACCCGGCTCCGCCAAGTTCCATCCATCCGAGCTTCGGATGGCGCACATGCAGCTCGACCGACGGCTCGGTGAAAGGAAAGTAGGCGGGGAGAAATTTGACTTCCTTCGCCTGCGCCACTTCACGGGCAAAGAGATTCAGCAGGCCGAGCAACGTACAAAAGTTGATGTCTTCGCCGAGCACGATCCCTTCTATCTGGAAGAAATCGGTCGCGTGCGTCGCATCCACTTGATCGTATCGGAAACAACGGGCGATGGAAAAATACTTTCCCGGCACCGCTGGTTGTGCCGCCAACGTACGGGCCGAGACGGCCGTCCCCTGGCTCCGCAAGACCAGCCGGCGCGAGCGCTCCGCATTGAAGGGATAGTTCCAACCGGTTGAACCGGTTTCACCGCCATTCTGGTGCGCTTGCGTGACTCGAGACAAGAACGGTTCCGCAATCGACGAGGCATGAGTCGGTTCCTTGACGAAGTAGACATCATGGATGTCACGCGCCGGATGGAATTGCGGCATGAAGAGGGCGTCCATGTTCCAGAATTCTGTCTCGACAAGCGAGCCCCGCATTTCCTGGAATCCCATGCTCACGAGTTTCGTCTTCACGGTATCGAGAAACTCGCGATATGGATGCCGCTTGCCCGCCGCAATCCTTGGCGCGCGAAGACTGATCGTGTATTTACGGAAGCGCTTCATCCGCCAGTTTCCGTCTTTCAACAGTTCGGGCGTCAGCTGGGAGACCTCTTCCGCTGTCCCCTGCCGAGAGAGCTGCTGGGCGGCCTCGATACCGGTTACGGAAAGCTTGAGCCCCCTGGCCACCCGATCATCAATGCGGAAAGGTTCCCGTGCATTCCCGCGTTTGACAGAGTGGTCTTGAATGACTTGCTGTAGTGCCTCGGAAAACGCCTGCAGCCCACGAGGTGCCCCATGAAGCCGTTGCAGCAATCCCCGCATCGCTTCTGCCGTCTGGCTCGGCCGGCCGGTCGATTCGATACAGCCGCCTTGAATGATGAGGAGTGCGCCCTCTTTCTTGAGGCGTCCGATCGCACCGCTCACCTCCGCCGGTTCGAGTCCCTCCTGCGATTGAATGTCCTGAATGGTCAGGCGCTTGCCGGTTTTGGCCGCATCGCGAGCAGCAGAAAGCACCCGTTCGATCGGCGAGTATTTTTCAAAATAGAGTTCGCCGATTTTTGTGAGCGAGACAATGGGCGTCACGGTCTCGGTATCCACCGCGAGCAACGACTTGGCGAGCAACCATTCGACCGCCATACTTAACTGCGAGGGCTCTAACCCGGTGGACTGCGCGAGCTGTTCCGTCTGAAGCACCGCGGAGGGATCCGCCTCAAAGGTCGACAGGACTTTGACTTCAAGAGGATGGAGGCTGTCGATGAGGGAAGAAATGTCCACCCGCGAGGCCTATCGGTGAGCGGAGACGCGCTGCGGCGTCGTGGAAGGAGGTTGGCCGGCTGCGCGCATCGCAGCGATCGTCGCGGCATAATCCCGACTGGAGAAAATCGCCGACCCGGCGACCAATACATCAGCTCCGGCAGCCAGCACCTGGGCCGTATTGTCGATCTTGACGCCGCCGTCCACTTCGAGCAACGCGCGACTTCCGACCCGCTCGATCATGGCACGGGCCGAGGAAATCTTCTGCAGACTGGAGGTGATAAACTGTTGACCGCCGAAGCCAGGATTGACTGACATGATCAGGACCAAATCGACATCGGGGAGGATTTCCTCGATCGTACTGAGCGAGGTAGCCGGATTCAGGGTCACCCCGGCCTTGACGCCGCATTCCTTGATCGATTGCACCGTGCGATGGAGGTGTGGACAGGCCTCCACGTGAACCGTCAAATAGTCTGCTCCAGCCTCGGCGAACTCAGCGATAAAGGCGTCAGCGTTTGTGATCATGAGGTGGACGTCGAGCGGCAGCTTGGTGACTTTTCTGAGCGCCGCCACAATCGGCGGACCGATGGTCAAATTCGGCACGAAATGCCCGTCCATGACATCGATATGGAGGAGGTCGGCCCCCGCGCGTTCCACGGCTGCCACTTCGTCGGCCAGTCGGGCAAAGTCAGCAGCTAAGATCGAGGGCGCAATAAGAATGGGGCGTGCCATCACAAAACCTTCCTCAGTCGTGCGGCGTAGAATCCGTCCATCGAGTACCGGTTGCCCACTGTCGAGAGGGCACCCTGTTCGGTGACGAACCCCTGCGCTGCAGGCGGGAGCCAGGGGGCGACAGACTCACGCTGGAACTCCGCATGGGCACGACGGAATCGCTCGATGACGTCTTCGTTTTCCTCCGGTTCCGTCGAACACGTACTATAGACCAGCACCCCGCCAGGCCGCAAGCGTGGGGCAACCGCCTCGAGGATCTGACACTGGAGTGCCTGATGTCGAGGAAGCGCCTGCTCACCTTTCCGCCACTTCGCTTCCGGATGTCGCCGCAACACACCAAGCCCACTGCAGGGCGCGTCCACCAAAATCCGATCAACAGATGGTTCGCCCACTCTGGCCTTCTTCACGGAGGGAGGCCCTGCTGTCTCGATCATGGGAAACCATTCACGTGGCTGTCGAATATCCCCGACGATCGGCACGACAATCTGGACCCCGAGTCGATGACAATTGCTTCGCACCAGATCCAGGCGGGCACCTTTCCGATCGACGGCGTAGATCGTCCCCTTGTTATGCATCAGGTCGGCCAAATGAGTCGATTTTCCTCCCGGCGCCGCACAGGCATCGAGCACGATGTCACCAGGCTGAGGATCGAGCAGGGGAGGAATTAATTGCGCTGCTTCATCTTCCACATAAAAAGCGCCCTCGTGAAACCCAGGGAGCGAGGGTACAGAGCCTCCATCTTCAATCAGAATGCCGAACGGACTCACGCTGGTCGGCTTGGCCGAAATACCCACCTGCGCAAATTTTTCGAGGAGTACTTCCCTGGTCGTGATCAGCTGGTTCACCCGAAGCGTCAGCGGAGGCGCGACGCTGACCCCCTCGCAGGCCGCTTCCGCAGAGGCCACGCCTAGGCATTTCACCCATCGACGACTGAGCCACCCTGGAATCGAGTACCGCACGGCGAGGGCCTGCGCGGGATCGGAATCCAGGCTGGGCCAGGGCTGAGACGGATGGCGCAAGAGCGCGCGCAACACCGCATTGACGAAGCCACTCCAATCTCTGCCAAGTGTGCCGGCAAAGGCCCTGGCTAGGTTGACTGATTCATTGACCGCGGCAGACTGCGGAATACGATCTAGAAACAGGAGTTGGTAAGCACCAAGCCTGAGCACCATCTGCACGGCGACGGGAAGGCGAGGAAGCGGCTTTTCCAAGACCGGTGCAAGCCGCCAATCGATAGTCGCAAGACGTCGCAAAACGCCATAAGTGAGTTCCATCGTGAGGGCTTGTTCCCTGCTGTCGAACGAGTATCGCGCGAGCGCGCGATCTAACAAGACATCGACCCCTTCCTCGCTCTTGACCGACTCCACCAACAACGAGAGGGCAATGGCACGCGCTGACGGTGCGGTCTGGGCAGTGAATAACGAGCGAGAGCCAGAAGCCATAAGGAACTCAGAACGGAGACACTTCGATTCTGTGCTGAACGGAAAGGACCCTAGCAAGCTGCAGAAAACTCCGTGGGCATACCGGAACTTCGCTGGTCCGCACGTCTGGGACAAGAGAAGAACCTCCCGCAGGATGCTCAAAAAGGCCGTCCGGTGATTCGTGAGACGTTAAACGTGAGAGGTGAAAGGTTTCAGAGGAAGAACACTCGGCAATCCTACGTTTCACGTTTCACGCCTCACGTTTCACGGTTCTTGGGAGCGATGCGAGAACGCCGCATGGGAAAAGGCGCGTCTCGGCGCGCCTGGGCTGGGCGGGTGAGACGAGCGACTTTTTCAGCATCCTGCTAGGAAAGAGCCGGTCCCCCTAACTGCACTCCAACAGCCAGGGGGTGGCCTGCCAAGTATTGAGAGACGGCCATGCGACGGCTATTAGCCGGCTGCAACTCCATCACGGCAAGAATTCCGTCCCCGGTCGCAACATGAATCGCCTCGTGTGTGACGGCGACAATCATCCCCGGAAGCTTCGTCACGGGTCCTGGGAGCGCCAGGGCGCGCCAGATCGTCCATCGGTCACCTCCCGCCACGCTTGTATAGGCCCCGGGCCAGGGAGAGAGTCCACGGACCCGATTAGCCAAAGCAGTGGCCGGCAAGGCCCAATCGATCACACCATCTTCCTTTTTCAGCAACGGCGCCAAGATCGCCCCTGAAGCATCTTGCGGCCGTGGTACGAGTGTGCCGGCCTTGAGTCGCGCAAT
The DNA here is from genome assembly GCA_035632975.1 of Nitrospiraceae bacterium. Classification (GTDB taxonomy): domain Bacteria; phylum Nitrospirota; class Nitrospiria; order Nitrospirales; family Nitrospiraceae; genus Palsa-1315. The sequence continues at coordinate 1,467 of DASQFV010000154.1, read as the reverse complement.
CGTCTCGACCAGCAGTCTGCCTCCGATCTCAGCTAAACGTGACGAGAGGGTGCCGCCGGTATCGTCCAGCGTGATAGGGACGGCCTCTTGCAGCAACATCGCGCCGGTATCCATCCCCTCATCCATCAGCATGGTTGTAATTCCGGTTTCCGACTCGCCGTTGATGATGGCCCACTGAATCGGACCAGCGCCGCGATACTTTGGAAGAAGAGAACCGTGCACATTGATACAGCCGCGCGGGGGAAGCGAGAGGATTGCCGGAGGCAAAATACGCCCGAACGCCGCGACCGCAATCAGGTCCGGGTTCCACCCAGCCAGAGCGTGGAGAAATTCAGGATCCTTCATCTTATGCGGTTGCAGCAGAGGAATCTGCTCTCGCTGGGCCAGAAGTTTCACCGGTGACGGCGTAAGGATTTGCCCGCGTCCTTTCGGGCGATCCGGTTGAGTGACAACGCCGACAACGGAATCGTCCGACCTCAACAAGGCCTCAAGAGAAACCGCCGAAAAATTTGGCGTGCCCATGAACACGAGTCGCATGTTATCGCTTTAGCATTGCAGGTGAGCGAAAGCAACTTGGATGCGCGCACGTTGGCTTGACTTGCCGTTGAGCGCTTTGTTAGCATCCGCGCGCGGGGTGGAGCAGCCCGGTAGCTCGTTGGGCTCATAACCCAAAGGTCGAAGGTTCAAATCCTTCCCCCGCAACCACCGAAATCACACTCCTTAACCAGGCCAAGCGTGACCATGAGTGCGTTGCCGTTGACAGCGCCACACGCTCGGTAAAACCGTTGGTCCCCCTCCTCCATCGGCGAACAGACGATGGACGTCAGATGCTCCCGGAAAAACGCATTCACCTGAACCTCGTCCCACCGGATGGTCAAATAATACAGGGCGTCGATCACCGGAGTACGATAATGCGTATGGTCTTCTTGTTTGACGCTCAGTCCCCTGGTGTTGCGCCCGCTGGAGACTGAGATCAAGCCTAGAATCAGTCCTGAATAACAATCCATCGTGCCAGGTTAGATTAAATGCGTTGACAGCGAACGGGTGTGCCGCTATGGTTCTGAACCTTGCAGTTGGAACTGATCGTTGTTTAAGCGCTCGCTGCTATTCTCACAGCTAATCGCGTAGCTGTTCCCTAATGAGTCTGGAGGTGACTGACTCCTGACTTTGCTACCGGCAGGAATCGTAGGGGTTTTATTTTCGATAGAAGCCATCGAACATCTGCGTGGGGAAAAGGTGCGACGGACGATCGGTGCAGCTGGGGAACAATAGTGTCGACTGTTGGGGAACACGGGAAGAGGTGACTCGATGTTGAGAGGACAACTGTCAATGGTCCGAAATTTCATGCGTGGCACGGCATGGAGTCTCTACCACGTCGTCGTGGTGGCACTAAGTGCGGGGATCGCCTTGTCTCTACCCACCATTGCGAGGAGTTTTCTGACTTATTGGTCTCGCGTGGAGAATGAT
>DASQFV010000153.1:0-2656 GCA_035632975.1 Nitrospiraceae bacterium | reverse complement strand
GGGCGCGAACTGTAGTTTCGAGTCCGGTATCATCCGCGGCGACGCTCATGGCTGCGGGAACCCAGCAGGCTCCTCCGATGACCAAGTATACGATGAGGCGAAACAGCACGTGCACACGCATGAAGATGCTCCTGCCTGGGTCACAAGGGAAACGGGAGGAAAGACTCTCTGGCTAGAGGCTGAGACTACAGGGCCGATAAAGTCTTGTCAATGGTTAAGACACCGCACCGGCAGGCGCCATGCACGCCACGACAATCACGGTCACATTGTCTTCTCCCCCTCTGTTCAGCGCCTGCTCGATCAGGTCGTGGCAGGCTCGATATGGATCGCCATTCGCGCGGGAGAGTACCGATGCGATGGCTGCGTCCTCCAACATTTTCATGAGCCCGTCGCTGCAGAGCATGATCAAATCATGAGGGGTCACCGGCGTCGAGGTCAGCTCCGGTTTCATGCTGACGCCCATGCCGAGGCCTTTGGTTAAGATGTGACGCTCAGGATGTGTGAGTGCCGTGGCCGCATCGATCAGGCCGCGCTGCACAAATTTCTCGACGAGGGTGTGATCGCGTGTCAATTGCTTGAGCTGTCCTGCCCGATAGAGGTAGGCGCGGCTATCTCCCAGATGGGCGATATGGGCGGCCGGCATCGGCGCCGGCGTCATCGCCAAGGCGACAACAGTCGTGCCCATCCCTTTCAAGGATGGCTTCGCCAGAATGAGATCATGGATTCGTCGGTCGGCGCTCGTCACGAGGTCTGCCACGAACTCGGCGGCAGCGCTCGGGTGCTCGCGGAGCCAGTCCGCTCGTTCCCGCGCCCGCTGCGTGGCCACGGCCACGGCGGTGTGGGCCGCGAGTTTCCCTGCCGGGTGACCACCCATCCCATCTGCTACGATCCAGACGCCGCAGTCATTCAGGACGGCCAACGCATCTTGGTTCGACGCTCGAACATGACCCGTCTCGGTTCGACCGACCCCGGTCCACTGCTGGGGCTGTATCACGGCGCAACCTCGGTCGGCTCTAGGTGACGGGTTGGTGGAAATCCCACAGAAGGCGGGCCGAACCGCGCGACCATCCGGTCATAGAGCAATGCTGCGAGCGGTTCGAGATTTTTGGTATCGGCCATGTTGTATCTCAGTAACAGATCGCGTGCGGCTTCGTCTCCTGCGCACCACTGGTGCCACAGGCGAACGGCTTCCCATCCGTCGAGTCCTACCACATCGGTCTCGCGCGCAATCTGGACTTCGTGCTCGATGTGTTTCAGCCCGCCCTGCATGCCGAGCCTGCGTCCCGCAAAGCACAGATCGAAGTGCGGTTTCTTGAAATTCAACCGAGGGAACTTCGTCTGTAAATAGGGAATGTCAAACACGCTGCCGAAAAACGTAATGAACAGGTCTGTCTGCTCCAGTTCTGCGTGCAATCGGTCCTCCGTTAACGTTTCCCCGCGGACCAGGCTCGTCATGTGCCCGTTGCGATACAATCCAACCACCGTCACATGCCCTTCGCGCGCAGACATCCCTGTCGTCTCGATGTCCAGATAGAGCGTACGATGGCGAAACGTCTCGAAGAGGCGCCAGTGCTCCCGGCTCTTTAGGCAGGTGCCGAAGAAGTGTGCATCGCCTTCTTCCAGGCGCGATTGAGCGGTGGTGAGATCCCGGTCATACCACTCTTTTCTGGTCGAGGAGATGCCGGGCAGGGTCGAAGATCGAAGGAACGCGGTCCAATCGAGAATACCATCCTGCCACAGACGGCATTCGGAACTTTGGCCGATACCTTTGAGAAAAACGAAGGATGACGTGAGCATGTGAGCGCGGGATTGTAGCCTTGATTTCACCGAATAAACAAGCTAAAGTCCGCTGCCTGAGCGGGCTTTCTTATGATCGCCAGGAGGCGCCAACTAGAACGCAATGGCTGATCTCCCCAACAAAATTCGCATCACCGTCGGCTCCGTGCAGCTCGACGCGGAACTCAAGCCGACGAAGACGGCGCAGGAAGTCTATGCCGCATTACCGGTTGAAAGTCCGATCAACACGTGGGGCGAAGAGTTCTATTGTAAGCTGGCCGGGGTGAAGGACCATCGAGAGACGGCGACGAATCACGTCAAAGTCGGCGATGTCGCCTTCTGGGGGGCCGGGCAGGTCCTGGCCATTTTCTTTGGACGCACGCCGATGAGTATGGGGCAGGATCCGGTCCCGGCCGACCGTGTCAATGTGATCGGCCGCATTCTCGGGGATGCCTCGGTGCTGCGGCGTGTGATGGATATATCGACCATTCGGATCGAACGGATCTAGTAGGATGCTGAAACAGTCCGCCAGCGTCGTTCTCTCCTCGAAAGCATCCTCAACGTAGCCCAGAGGCTACGCCTCCGGTGCTTTCATCGGCTGCGGCCTTGCTGGACGAACTGTTTGAGCATCCTCCTCGAACATGTTCTTGTGTTGGTACATGTGCGGACCACTAAGGTTCTCGCGTGCCAACATTGTTTTTCAGCGGCCTTCTAGCCATGAGACTGTCGAAGGAACGTGTTCGCCACATCTCGGAGTCGCTTGCCGCTAGGCTGCAGCAGGAGGGACAGGTGGCGATCGTCGGGGATCGCAAAGCGTTTGTCGAGCAGATCGATCATGCCATTCTCGAAGAACTGTCGGTCGAAGACCGCCTGAACGACG
>DASQFV010000152.1:0-9327 GCA_035632975.1 Nitrospiraceae bacterium | reverse complement strand
GTCTGCATCTGAGGTGTCCGATGCAGTCCGGTCGCGGGATCGGTAAAACTCGTCCCGGAACGACCGTAACGTTCCCTGTGCGATCGCTGACCGCACCTGGCCCATCAGATCGGCAAAATACCAGAGATTGTGGATGGTATTCAGTCTCGACGACAGCATCTCTTTCACCTGAAAGAGGTGATGCAGATAGGCCCGCGAGTAGCGCGCGCAGACCGGACAGCCGCAGGCCGGATCGATCGGCTGTTCATCCCGCACATACCGCGCTTGCTTGATTACCACTCGCCCCACACTGGTAAAGAGCGAACCGGTCCGCCCATGGCGCGAGGGCACCACACAATCGAACAGGTCGATCCCACGCACCGCACCTTCGATCAAATCCTCCGGCATCCCCACACCCATCAAATACCGCGGCTTCGAAGCCGGCAGCTCCGGCACAGTCACATCCAGCATGGCATACATCTCTGCCTTCGACTCTCCCACCGAGAGCCCCCCGACCGCGTAGCCCTCGAAGCCAAGCCCGACGAGGTCACGCGCCGAAGTCAGGCGGAGATCCGCATCCAGGCCGCCTTGCACGATCCCAAAGAGGGCTTGATCCGTGCGACGCCGGCCGGCCTGACAGCGTTGTGCCCAGAGAGTGGTCCGTCGCACGGCATCGCGCACGACTTCTCTCCCAGCCGGCAAGGCCACACAGTGATCGAAGGCCATCATGATATCGGCCCCCAACGCTTCTTCGATCTCCATGGCCGTCTCCGGCGTGATGAAATGCGTAGACCCATCGAGATGCGACTGAAAACTCACACCCTCGTCCGTCACCTTGCACAATTTGGCGAGACTGAAAATCTGAAATCCTCCGCTGTCCGTCAAGATGGCTCCGGGCCACCCGGTGAACCGATGCAATCCCCCCATCTCAGCTATGATCTTATGCCCAGGCCGCAGATAGAGGTGGTAGGCGTTGTTCAGGATGAGACGAAAGCCGAGCTGCTCTAAGTCGGTTGGATCAATCCCCTTCACCGGCCCCAACGTGCCAACCGGTATGAAGGCCGGCGTGTCGATCTCGCCATGGGCGGTGCTGAGTTTCCCCAATCGCGCGCTCGTCTCACGATCCCCCTGCTGAACTGAAAAGTCCACAGTCCCTCTCGCTCGCTACATCTGCTCTGGTGCGGAAATCCCGAGCACGCCGAGTCCATTCTTCAAGACTTGCTGGATTCCTCGCATCAGCGCCAATCTTGCCGCAGTCCGTTCGGGGGTCAGTCCCTCTTTCTGCAGCCCCTCGCCTGACACCAATCCCTCCGGTGCGACCGCCAAGAGATCTCGATCCGCAGCGGGAGGCAGAATTCGGTGCTTGTTATAGAACGTATGCAGCAGCCCGGCCAATTGCTGAAGGTAATAGGTCATCCGGTGAGGCTCGTAGGCCATCGCACTGCCCTGTAGGACCGAGGGATAGGCGGAGAGCTTGCGAATCAGCCTCAATTCATCCGGGTCCATCAAGACCGTCAAATCTGTCTCGCTCGGCAGGGGACAGGCGATGCCTCGCGCAGCCGCGACGCGCCAGAGGCTGGCGATCCTGGCATGGGCATACTGCACATAGTACACGGGATTATCGGATGACCGTTGCTTGGCCAGCTCCAAATCAAAGTCCAGATGCGAGTCGGAATCGCGCATCAAAAAAAAGAACTTGGCCGCATCGGCCCCGACTTCATCGATGACTTCCCGCATCGTGATGAACTCGCCGGCCCGCTTCGACATTTCCACTCTTTTCCCGTCGCGCAACAGATTCACCATCTGTACCAGCACAACCTGGAGGCGATCTTTCGGATACCCATAGGCCTGCACCACCGCTTGCATGCGAGGAATGTAGCCATGGTGATCCGCGCCCCAGACGTCGATGAGGAGATCATATCCACGCCGCAGCTTATCCTGGTGGTAGGCGATATCGGAAGCCAGATAGGTGTACTCACCGTCCTGTTTCCGCACGACACGATCCTTCTCATCACCGAATGCCGAGGATCGGAACCACCAGGCACCTTCCTGTTCAAACAGGAAGTGTTGTGATTTCAATTCATCCAAGACCCGTTGGATGGCCCCTGAGTTCACGAGAGAGGCCTCGCTGAACCACGACTCGAACTCGATCCCGAAGGATTTCAGATCCTCGCGAATCAGGCTCAGCAGTTCCTGATAGGCGAACGTTCGACAGCGCTCCTCAACCTCCGTGGCCGCACGTCCAGTCAGCTCGGGCCCGAGCTGTTGCTTCACTCGCTCGGCCACAGCTGTAATGTAGGCCCCGTGATACCCCTCCGACGGAAATTCTACCGGCCGGTTCGATAACTCCTCATACCGTGCATAGACGGAGGTCCCCAACAATTTCATCTGCTGGCCGACATCGTTGATATAGTACTCACTCACAACGTCATACCCGACCGCCTTGAGCATATTCGCGACAGCCTGCCCGACCGCCGCGCCACGTCCATGTCCCACATGCAACGGGCCGGTCGGATTTGCACTCACATACTCCACCAAGACGCGACGTCGCTGCCCTATCTCGTCTCGCCCGTAGGCTGATCCTTCAATCTCGATTTCTCTAAGCACTTCTTGCCAGACGGCGGGCTTGAGCGTGAGGTTGAGAAACCCCGGCCTGACGATCTCGACTCGGTCGAAGAGTTGTTCACGCGGAGAAAGATTGTCGATGATAATTTGGGCGATATCGTGGGGCGCTCGCTGCTCAGACGCCGCGAGAGACATGGCGACCGTTGAGGCTAAATCTCCCCATTCAGGCCGTTTAGGAGTATCCAGATTCAGTTGAGGCCAGGCTTCCGTCTTCAGTTGGCCCTTCTTTTTGGCCCCATTGAGCGCTCCGATTAGTGCGCTGGTGACCTTTTCCTGAACGACCCCGCTGGACAAGAAAATAACTCCTAAGTCCTTACCAATGAAAGGAAAAATGAACTGGTCACTGTAGCATACGGGATAGTCAGTGACAAGACAGATGGAGGCGATTCTCTACCCGACAACTGCCTCCTTGAGGTATGTAAGACAAAGTGCCACAAGATGGTCCTGCGGCATCGCGAGACAAGGTTTTCCCTCGCATCGGCTGACATCGTCCCATGATTGGCAGAGACAGGGTACGCCCTGCACCACGGTAACATGGGCGCCACGGGGAGCCCAGCGATCGGGATCAGTCGGCCCAAATAGAGCAACCGTACGCACCCCCATCAGCCCCGCCAAATGTGTGACTCCCGAGTCCTGCCCGACAAAGAGCCGTGCCTGAGCAAGCACCCCGGCGACGGTAAGAACATCGAGGCCCTTCAGGACGATCGGTGGGGTCATACATAACTGGACAAGACGCTCGACCGGCTCCCGGTCTGCCGGCCCTTCTAGAACCACCGGAGTCGCCCCGGAAATCTGAAGCGCGATCACAACAGCCGCGAGTACCTCCGGCGCCACACACTTGTGTGCACTCCCGCTCCCCGGATGGATGAGGACAAGAGACTGTCCGATCGCGAAACCTGCCGCTTCGAGACAAGCTCGTCCGAGATGGAGGAGCGGTTCCGTCACCATCAACAGGACATCTCCTTCCTCGTCAGACGTCGCCTCATTGATCGCTTCACGAAACCGGTCACGTTGATGTGTCGCCCGAATCGCGGTCGAGAACGGAGACCTCACGATAACCTCTCGGACACCGATTGTCTTGAGTGTTTCGTTCAACTTGCCATCGAGATCCTCCGTCCAGCCGATGGCAAGATCGCAGTTCTCTAACCATGTCCGTACCTGGCCCGTGACTGAGTCCGCGCCGGCAAACAAGTCCGCGCAGGCTCGCCCCTGCACTGAAGTCCACGCATCAATGATGCGGCATGCGAGGAGCAACCTCGCAACCTGGTCCTCTCCGCAGAGCACCAGTCGATGGTTGGGGAAGCGGGTCCGCAATCGACCCATTGCCGGTACCGCCAAGAGTACATCGCCTAGGCCGCCGGGATGGATCATCACGATCGTCCTTCTCCCGGTGAACATTACAGTTCTCCTGAGGGAGGTACCCGAGCCAGCAGGGACCGCGCCACCTCAAGATCCGCCGGTGTATTCACGTTTTGAAAGGAACGCCCGGAGGGATCGAGGGTGAGCAGATCCGCTTCGGTGACATAGCGTACTCGAAGGGACGCGTGCGACACTATCTCTTGGATCTTGAGCTGTCGGTCCTGGATCATCTGTTCTAAGGCCGGCAGGCATCGTTTGCCATACAACGCATGCATCGGATGTAACCTTGCCGCGAGTTTCGCCATCACAATATCTGCGGTGGCTCTTCGACTCGTGAACTGAGCAATGACCGCCTGATCGAGAAACGGCATGTCGCATGCGACCACGAATATGCAGGGCGCTGTTGCCTGCGTAAGCCCGCTGTACACCCCTCCGAGACTGCCGCAATCAGGCACCAGGTCCCGCACAACTCGGGCGTCGACATCGAGCGGAGGGCTGTCCTGCGCAATGACGACCAGTACCTCCTGAAAGATTGCGCGAAGCACAACCAGTCCTCGTTCAAGGAGGGTCTGTTCCCCCACGACGAGATACCGTTTGTCTTCGCCCATTCTCCGACTTTTGCCCCCGGCGAGAAGGACACCGGTCACCCCGATTTCCATCATGCCCTCAAGATAGACGGCCAAAAAGAAAGAGGGGGTGGGTCACCCCCACCCCCTCCTCCTGCTTCAGACTCTCTCCGTTTAGTCGGACGTTAGAGAGTCTTTCCCTTCCGCTTGTTCGATCGTCTGGTCAGCACCCAACCTTCCAGAAGGACCACACCACATGCAATCACGATCGGATAGATATAAGCTTCGCGGGGTGTCGGCGGCTCCAGGAAGGTATAGTAGAAGGCCGAGACGGCCATCTTCCTCCCTGCGTCGCCATTGTGGCCGTCCCAAGCAAAGAACACAGTGGGAATGTATTGTCCCATTTCGAAGAAGGTATCTTCGTCGTACTCCTGATCTTTCTTGTTGCCCAACGGCCGCTGAACGATTACCGTCCATCGGCCATTCTTCCACTCCGAATGAAGTATCTTGATGTTCTCTTCGTAGTTGAACCGCTCTTCAAAGTCCTTATCCCATCCGGTACCCTTGAAAGCACGGAGGGAACCGTCAGCTTCCCATTTCACAATGTCGACCGGGAACTGCTCGTTGCTGCCGAACAGATACCGCGGCTTAATCGGCGAGGGAAGCTCCTTCCACTTCACGGCAGTTTCCATGGCAATCGCATCGTTGTAGACCGTGTAGTTATTCTGATGCGAGGCAATGGAACCTTCTTCGCCGGTCTTCGGCTCCTGTTCCTTGACATCGATATTGACTGAGGTCGGTTCCCAGGGCAACTTCCCTTCGGCTACGCTCTTCGTCCGGTCGTCCCACTGGAACATGAACACGACGTACTGGTCGTTGTAGAGCGACTTCACCCAGATATCGTCGATCCGGTTCACGAAATTTCTTGGCTTGTGGGTGATCTGACCACCCATCGCGACAAACCGCCTGGCCCGCTTCGTCCAAAGCTCATTTTCTGGATCTGCCGGAATCTCTCCTTCGACCACCCCTGAGGACACCACAAAGTTGATCTTCGGCTTGTCCGCCAATGGATCGATCGCGAGGGGCGTCCCATCCGCCTCACGCTCACAGAGCGAGTTCACCCAGTTGGCAATGTGCCAACGCTCTTCAACGGTGGTGTTGTCGGCAAACGAGGGCATCGGAGTACCGTTGACTCCGGTCGAAAACGTCCGGAAAATGTTCTTGACGTTATAGGGATCTTGCCGGCTGCCTCTGAAGTTCCAACACTTGTGCATGTTGGCCGGCTGTATCGAAAAACCCCAGTCATCTTTCAGATTGAACGCATTACCGTCACCACGGCCATCAGCGCCGTGACACTCGACACACTTCTTCTCGACAAAGAGTTCTGCTCCCTTTTTCAAACTCTCCTCCGTCGGGGCAATCGGCTTCAGGTCGTCCAACTGCAATATGGTCTGGCTCTCTGACTGCTTGTCGGTAAATTTTCGGTCTTTCACGAGCTGGGTGGTGACGAAGGACAACACTTGGAGCCGTTGTTCTTCCGTCAGAATACCTTCCCAGGACGGCATGGCGGAACCTGGCAGACCGTGGGTCACAGTCTCAAACAGATCGTTCTGACCGGGAGTGGGTTTCTTGGCATCGAACAACGGCAACTCGCCACTGGCCGTGTGCCGAATCTTGAACGTTCCCTGGTTGAAGTTGCGGGGACGTGGCCAGAGACGATCGGCACCGGGCCCATCGCCCGCGCCATCGACCCCGTGACACCAGACACACTTGGTGAAGTAGACCCGCTTTCCTGCTTCGATCATGTCGGCAGAAGGCTCAGGTGCTAAATCGCCCGTCTTGAAGCCCGCAGGAAGAGCAGCATCTGCGGCAAAGGTCAAGTCCCCGGCGCTTCCGGAGACCAGGATGATTCCGAAGGCAGTCGTGAGGAGTGCCCCCGCCTTCAGACTTAACGAATTCTTCATCGCATCCCTCATCTCATAAATCCGGGTTGGCTATCAATTCCCCTGAACGATTAGTCCCAGGTCCGGGGGTAATACCCCGTGTGCCAATATTCGAACAAGACGACTTTCCAGATTTCGTCCACAGTCAGATGCTGTTCCCATGGCGGCATCACAGAAGCCCAGGGGAAGCCTTCGTTCGGCAAGCCGATTCCACCCTTGGACACACGCCAGAAGATGAACGTTTCCTGTAATTGCGCAATCGTACCAGGATCAGTAAAGTTCGCCGGGATCGGATTGAACGCGAAGGCATGGAGACCGCGGCCGTTCAGGTTATCGCCATGGCAGAAGTGGCAGTTTTGGTAGAAGATCTCTCCGCCCTCACGCACATATTTGAGGTACCCTTGAGCATCCTTATCCCAGGGATTGGCGTTCGGCTTCATCAAGCGGCCCATGCCCTGTTCCACAATATTGGAGTTGCTATACTCCTGATCGTACTTTCCTTCAGGATTGACACGATAGGGGTTCTGCGACGTTTGAAGTGTGTAAGTCTTTCCATGCACCTTAGTGCTGGCTGGTGGTGCAGGATGCACCGTCCGCAATTCGATCGGCTCCTCTGATTTTGGGATCATCGCGTTGTATGAGAACCCGCCGATCAAGAGCGGCAGAATAAACAGGTATGCATAACGCAACCACCTGTTTCCCCCGGTCTTGGCATCCAAGACGTTCATGATCGGCTGCTTAAACTTCTTCCAATCTTCTTCGTTCGCAGATACCCACATGAACACGGCAACAAGCGAGACCGTCCCATACATAGCGCGAACGCTGAACGGAATCGGGGGGTACACACGAAACTTCAAATAGAGGAGAATGAACGCCCAAAGAAGAATCCCCTGCCAGAACCGCGGGAACGCCATTCCCATGGACGCCATCAAATAGCTGATCCCTGTAAAGCCCGCCACGAACAGCGTGAGCTCCAAGATCACTTGGACCGGCATGTACCCTTCGATCAGGCGCACAGTGTTTGCCGGAACGATGCCCACGACCATTCCGGCAAGCAGGAGTATTCCAACTGCCCCTATGAGTGCCCCGACTGACATTAATGCTTTCATCGGTGAACTCCCATTGCTCGACAAAAGAGAGAGATAGCCAAGATCATGAAATCTTCGGTGGCGGCGAACCCGCTTTTACCTGCGACAGATAATCGACGATCTTTTTCAGAGCGCCTGCGCTCAATTTCTGCCCGAAGACCTTCGGCATCAGGTTGTCAGGAAATCCTTTTACAACGTACGTACTGGGTGATACCACGGACTCCATGATGTACTCTTGGGTGTTATGCGCGGTCCCCTTGTATGCGGGATCCTTGATTCGGTTCGGTGCGTTCGTCCCCTCTTCCAGCAGGGGACCTTGTTTGCCGAGTGCGCCAGGGATGCCTGGAATCGTATGGCACATGATGCATGTTGCCTTGGTAAAAATCTGATCGACCGTCTCGGTCCCATCCGCCATAAGTGCGCTTGCCGCACCTGCTGGCGCATCTTCCTGTTGTTTAGGCCGGTCAGCCTCGGGAATAAACTTCTCATACGATTTGATAATCTCTTCGTATGACGGAGCGTCCCGCCCTTCGCGGACCCACAACCAGGTGTCCACGGCCGCCAACTCAGGAAGACTCAACGAGATCGGTGGTTTGTGAATGGAAGGCATCGGGCTTGTTTTATCGTTCGTTCCCTTGACGCCATAGCCGATAACGACATAACAGCTCGGGCACGAGTGGGACTCAGCGATATATTCCTGAGCATTTTCCGCAGTCCCGGCCCCTGGGAAGGATTCCTTTTGCTCAGACTCTCTAGCCTGCGGCTTGCCCTTACTATACTTGGGATCTTCCAGCCGTTCCTTGCCCGCTCGCTCCGGAAGGCCAAGCAAGTTGGGAGCGCGTTCACCCAGCATCCCCGCGTGGAACGCGTGACAGAGAGGACACTGGCCTTTGCCGACCGCGCCCTGCTCTTTGTTCTTTCCAATTCCACCGAAAATGATCTTCTCACCTTCATCGGCAAGTTGCTGGGCAGTCATCGAGCTGAAATCTTTTTTCTCTTCCTTAGGAGGAAACCCGCCTTCCACCTGCGGCAACCAATTCCCATACCCTGACAGACCGGCGGCAACAAGGAACATGAAGCCACCGATCTTGAGCAGTGCGGCTTGATTGGGGAAATAGATCCCCATCATGAAACACATCGCAGTGAGGAGAACTAAGGAGACCGGAAGCATCCGGTTCGCTTCATAGAAACTCCCCTTATAGTGCGCAATTGCCAGCAACAGCATGAAGGCGGCGATCATGCCGATAAAGAGCTTGAACATCGCGCGCTTCTTTGCAGCGCGATCGCTAATGGATACCAGGGAATACACGAAGAGACCGGCGACAAGTGCGAGTAACGGCCACCCTATAGATAGAGATTCCTTTATCAGATCGCCCACGGATGTAACCTCCTGAGGTCTGGGTAGGAGGGAGGCACGTGCTTCGTGCCTCCACTCCCCCAACCAAGAACCTTAAAGTTGATTAGTGGCCCCCAGCCGGCTGCGGTGCGCCGCCGGGAACCCCTGCCTTTGCCTCGACAGGCGCCTTCTTCACCCCGAGGCTTCCCAGCCAGAAGACGAATAGGATGCTGACCCAGAAGAACAGCACATTGAATGAAATCATGTTCGCTGCGAAACCCACCGTATGCGTATAAGCCCAAGGCGAGTTATCACGCATGATCTCATTCACGTGCCAGAACAATCGGACCGAAGAGCGTATGTACCCCATCAAACCCATCATCCAGGTAAAGGCGGTTGCGAGCATGATCAGCGCATATTGCGATCGAACA
>DASQFV010000151.1:0-2522 GCA_035632975.1 Nitrospiraceae bacterium | reverse complement strand
GTCTTCACCCCACGATCTTTCACATAGGTGCAGTACGCTCGACCCACCTGCCCCGCTATCGAATCGGTGAGTTCCTGGCCCACGACGCCACGCAGATCATATTCGCGAAATAGTCCCATAGCCTCGTTAATCGTTACTCGTTACTCGTTAAACGTGAATTGCGGGATGAGATTCTTCACCCCTCCGCTAGAATGAACCTTCCAGACGTCGAGGTCCTCAAATGTTTTGATGATTGATTGCTCTTCCCCAGTACCTTCCGTTTCCATGAATCACAGTTTCTGATTATTGCGTTTCACGGTTAACGCTTCACGATTAACGTCTCTTCCGTAGTCATCTTGAAACCGGACAATATCGTCTTCCCCAAGATAGGGCCCGTTTTGCACTTCAATGATATGCAGGGTCTCTTGACCTGGGTTTTCCAACCGGTGACGGGTTTCGACAGGAATTTCTGCACTATGCCCAATTTTGAGATCGAAGACCTCGTCGCCCCTGGTCACCCGCGCTGTCCCGGTGATCACCACCCAATGTTCGCTCCGTTGATGGTGCATTTGTAACGAGAGCCGCCCTCCTGACTTCACCGTCACACGCTTCACTTTGTAGCCAAGTCCTTCTTCCAGAATCGTATAGGACCCCCAGGGCCGATGTACGGTCAGATGCTCCAAGTGTTCCGGCGCGTTCTGCCGTTTAAGGAGTTCAACCAACTGCTTCACATCTTGCGCGCGGGATTTTGGACAGACTAATGTGGCGTCCGGCGTATCGACCACCACCATGTCGGTGAGCCCGATCGTCGCCACGAGACGGCGATCCCCATAGACGATCGACCGGCGGCTATCGACGTCGACCACACGGCCGACGACGACATTGCCGGCCTGATCCTTCGACGCCACTTCATCCAGGCTCCCCCAACTCCCGACGTCAGACCACTGAAAGGACACAGGCACGATCGCGGATTTCTTCGATCGCTCCATGACACCCGTGTCGATCGAAACCGGCTTGAGTGTCCGGTAGGCATCGTCGATGGCCTGTCTGGACGCCCCTACCTGCATCAATTGGCCGATCCGTTCGATCCCGCAAAAGAGGGTGGGTTGGTGGCGTCGAATTTCATCAAGAATCGTCGCGGCGCGCCAAATAAACATGCCGCTGTTCCAGTAGTAGTCCCCTGCCTTGAGATATTGCGCAGCCTTGGTGGCATTGGGTTTTTCAACGAATCGGCTGACCGGATGTCCCTTCAGCGTACCCTGTTTTCCCAGCGTCACTTTCCGGTTGGGCCTGATGTAACCGTAACCTGTCTCTGGACGGATCGGCTTAATACCAAACGTCACCAGATAGCCCCGCTTCGCCAGCGTCGCCGCCAACGATACCGATGCATCGAACGCTCGCTGGCCCTTGACGATATGATCGGCCGGAACTACCAACATCATCGCGTCAGGATCCCGATGGACCAGCTCTAAGGCCACCAAGGCAATAGCCGGAGCTGTATTGCGCCCTTCCGGTTCAAGCACAAAATTATCTGTGAGCGCGTCTTTCCATTCGCTCAACTGGACGCGAATGGACTCTGCTTGGGCTGGATTCGTGGAGATCATCACCCGGTTCGGCGCCGAAGCACAGACTACCCGGCGCATGGTCTGCTGAATCAACGTTTCATCTCCCATAATCCGCAGCAGCTGCTTGGGAAACAACTGTCGACTGAGCGGCCAAAACCTGGTGCCGCTGCCGCCGGCCATGATCACGGGATACAGATGAGAGTTCAGATCGTTATTCGTGATACGTGAATCGTGAATTGCCATAAATGTAATCCATCTGCTCGTGTAACGTTGAACGATTGACGGTTAACGTGGCCGATGCAGCTGCGCTTCCAGAATCATTTCGATGACCTCGCGAACCGCCCCCTCCCCACCCTTCTTCTGACAGACATAGTCGACCGCCGCCACAATATCCGGGAGCCCGTCCGCTGGAGAGGCCGAAAACCCCACGGCCTTCAATGCTTCAAGATCATTCACATCGTCTCCAATATAGGCCACGTGCTTGAGCGAGAGCCCATGTCTGGCCGCCATCTCCCGAATCACCGTTAACTTATCCATCACCCCTTGGTGCAACTCGGGAATCGTGAGCTTCTCGGCACGCCGCGCCACCAGCTTAGTCCGCTCCTGCGTAACAATAGCGGTGATGATCCCTGCCCTCTGCAACAGCTTGATCCCCATGCCATCGCGCGTATTGAACTTCTTCCACTCATCGCCGGACTCGGCATAGTACATTCCTGCGTCTGTCAAGACGCCGTCGACATCCGTGGCAAAGAGCTTGATCCCACGGAGCACAGAGTGCGACGCCGCAGCGGAACGGTGGCGGTGCTTTCGTTGAGGAGTTAGTCTGGATGCCATGAGGGAGATCGCTTGAAGATGAGGCGATCATAACAAGCAAGCCGGGCAAACACAAGAACTGGTATAACCGAGGAGCTACGAGCAACCGCTGAGCGAGGGCCCATTCTCCAACAACACTAGCAGGCTGCGGAAAAACTATTTTGA
>DASQFV010000150.1:0-4921 GCA_035632975.1 Nitrospiraceae bacterium | reverse complement strand
CCCTGATTGAACAACGCCGTGTCGTTCTTGAGCCGCTCACCCAGCCGGCGTTTTGCCATGCGACTGGGAATCCGTTGTCTTGTGACCGTTAACCCGCGGCCACGGCTGCGTGGTGCACGAGTTGATGCGCGTCCTGATTCCGGCTTCGATTTGGTCATACCCTCCCTCTCTATCTAAGTTAATGGGATGCTGACGCCGGCGTTGATACCAGCCCGTCCCGCGGACATCCCGCAGGCTGGCTCGCCTGTGCCGGCAGTTCCGACTCTCCATACACATGTGCCGCAATGGCTTTCGCTACATCGGCAGAAAACTCTTGCTGCATGACACGCACAACTCTGGCTGTGGCCTCACGCTCCGACAGATGGCCTTCCTTGCCACCCTTTGACAAGGCCCCGATCACCCGCTGACTGGTCAAATCCAAGACTTCGAAATCGCTGCACCACCGCACGAACTTGAACTGCGGATCGCGCACATCGATCGGCCACACCCACACCACGCCCCGCACGAGCAACTCCGGGGACGGTCCGCTGGAATCGCCGCCGGTCGAACGATCCCCTCCCCACGGTCGACTCGTAACTTGTAGCCCTTCCCTCAACAGTCCCTCCTTCAAGGCACGTTGCGCCGGTTCAACCTGATTGCCGGTCACCGCAACTGCCAACACCAGATTTGTGGCAAGGAACTGTTCGAGTTTGTGCGTGAGTTCGCTCACGCGGTAGGGCGCGGCGGTACCTTGCCCGCTTGGTCGAATCACGCGAAGGTCGGCATTATAAGTCTCCCGCAGCACCAGATTTCTGGCAGCCCGTCTCAGTACTTTGACTCTTGCCAGCTTATCGGTGGGCCGCTGGGCCTCCTCGACATCGTCTCTAATCGATCGATCCAACTCGGCAATCCGTTCCATGAACGCAGTCTCTGCCTGAGGACGATGCATCCCCGCCAAGGCATACTGGAATCCCTTGTGCACATCCACCCACCGATCGACGATCCGGACGTTCTCCAATACTTTGTCGGTCGACACACGGGTCAGATTGTCGAGCGTCAAACGACGTTCAGCGCTGCTGTGTCCGCGCTGCTCAATCACCAGATACGACTCCCAGTCTTTCGCCTGCGCACTAACCTCGGCTTTAAAAATACGGGCCACCGCTGCATAGGCACGATCCTCGGCTGCCGCACGACTCTCCGCCTGTCCCACGCCAACAAGATATTGACTGGACGGATAGGCGGCACTCACCCCATTGATCCAGTCTGGTTTCGATTCTCCTCCGAACCATACACAGCCCGATAGTGCGACCAACGCCATCAGCACCACCACGAGCCGACGCACGAACCGCGATCCGTCTATCATGGCATCACTCGTTGAAGGAGCAGGGTGGTCTCGCCAGGCCCGAGAGACAGGGTTTGCATGGTCTCAGGCTTCAGAGGATCATGAGACCCGCCGGCTAAGTGGCTCCACACCTGGTAGTGACCAGGTGGAACCCAGATCCGCGCGAGATGGATTTCATCGGGCAACGTCTGCCAGCTCCTCTTATCGGCCTCTTCCGATGCCACTGCCAGTCCTTTCGCCAGCAGCCCAACCAGAAGACCCACCCACGGCCCCGCATCTCTTCCCGATGCTTGCTGAGCCCCTCTCGTCACTCCTTCGGCCAGCGCGAACTTCGTGGCGGCACGGGCGAGGGCCTTGGCGGTTATTCCAGCCCTTCGCTCCGCTAATGCCTTATCTGCCAAGGCCGTCACGTTATGCACCAACTCAGTGTTCACCGTCACCCGCGTGCCATTGTCCGAAATGAGACTCACGGTATCGACAGACACGTGCGTCTTCTGCGGGACGAGCCGTGGCAAGGCCACGCGAACGACGCGTCCGTTAAGCCCGTACAAGACCGTGTCCACCCCGCGATTGGAATGCCGATTGAACTGCGAAAACCCGCGGTTGAGGAGCACCAATTGGAGCGCATCGAGACTGATCGGTAGGTCAAGAAACTGATCCTCTTTGCGTGGTGCGCGGCCATTATAGCTGATCACGACAACTTGGGCGAGTTGTTGCAACGCCTGACTGGTCTCCCACCTCGTAGCGGGAAATAGAGATTGGTACTCGGCCAATTCTTGAGTGAAGTGCAGTGCCTCGGCCGTTCGCAACAGATCTTCCCGCAGTTGGGACGGAATGGCCGTGTGTGACCATGCGCGGGTGGCATCAAAGGTCTCATACGCCTTCCGATAGGCAATAAACGCATTATTCACATCGCCGGTGCTCTCATAGAGGATGCCGCTCAGATAGCGCGCAAAGCCGTCCTCCCGATAGGCATTTTCCTCCTTGGTTCGATCCGACAGGAGGTTGAGTCGATGGTCGATACGCCGGGCTTCGACCAGCGCATCTTGCCACTGACCTAACAGCGCATAATTGAGCGCCTTCAGCACATTGATCAACACCTGTTCGTAAGGATCGCCCTCATAGGGCAACGCCGTATCATTCGTCATGAACGCGAGGGTTTCCGTGCGTATCCTTCGGGTGTAGAGGCGATCCAGTTCCTCCTCAGCCTGTTCCAATACGGCGTTGCTCTGCTGATAGTCGCCCGCCAGTTGAAGGGTCATCCCTCGATCCATGCCATAGAGCACACGGCCTTTCGAGCCATAGTCATTCTCAGCCACAGCGACGACGGCATCGGCGCCCTTGGGGTCGTGGGCCCGAAGACTCGCTTCAATGAGGAGATACCGGTTGATCGAGGGGCCGCATCCGGCAAGCAGCACGCACGCCAGCACGGCAAAGAGAGACTGGGTGGAAAAAACAAAGCCCCACCGTGCCGGAACAAAGGCGGTGGGGCGTGAGGCAAGAAGACTCAACGGCAGTTGTAGAGCCTAAAAGATGGAACGTTTCTTTTCGACGACTTTCTTGATCTTCTTCTGACCAAACCAGACCTTGGCGTTGTTCTCCAAATCCACCATCTGCAGATCGACCTGGTAGAACACCGCCTTCGTCCCGTCGGCCTCGTCGAGGATCGTCGCAATGGTACCCTTCATCATGTAATCGGCGCCGATCTCTTTGCCCGGCGCTTTCTGCGTATCCTCTCGCGCGTACATCGCTTGCTCTTTGCGCTCGGTGCGAAGTTCCTCGCGATCTCCCTTTCCTGCCACAAACGTAACTTTTTGTGAGTTCGTGAGCTCACGTTCAAGATCGGCCACAAACGTGTTGACGTTGATATGTTCGTGGCTGCTGTTCCGAATGGTCCCGACGACGACGACCGGCTGGCGGTCCTTCGAGCCGGAGAAGCCGTTCAGCCACGGATACTCCAGCGCCTCTTTGACCATGGACTCCGCAACCATCCTGGAATCGGTATCGTTCCAACGGCCGCTCAGATCCGTGACGACCCCTGAGTCGACCCTGGTTACTTTAGTCTCGTGGGCACAGCCGGCCAGCGATAACACCACCAACGCCACGAGCCCGATCTGTCCTCGATCCATCACAATCACGCGGTACCTCCTCACAGAAGCAGCAATTGGCGGTCGATCAATGGAAACCCTTACCGCGGCGCCCGTTTGTCTTCTTCTTTCTCAAGTCGTTCAAAGAGCCTATCAGCATTTTTTCTGACGTAATCACGAACCTGCGCGTTAAGTTCCTTCGCCTGCTCGAGATTGTTCTTCATCTCTTCGAGATTCAGTTTGGCCAACACGTAGTACGTGCCCGTTTTCTCATCCTTGTAGCGCTCGATGGGGCGCACGCCGCTGAGGGTCGTGGTTGTCACCGTCTTAATGGCCCGCTCGACGTTCTGCTCTTCCGTGTTTTTGGTAAAGTCTCCCGCCGTCGTGGAGGCTGCATAGTCGCGCATCAAGTAGCCGGTATAGGTTTCAAAGGTCTTGGCGATCTCCGCTCTGGCACGATTCTCAGCGGTGTCCCAGGCCAGCGGCTCGTTCCGAACGCCGGCCACGGACCCGACGCCATAAAAGCCTTTACTATCTTTCTCGTTGAACGCCCCTGACCCTTGCTTCACCCACTTCGGAGGACCGCCACAGGCAGCAAGTCCGATCAGCAGGGCGATAGCCACTCCTCCCCCGACCAACCTCGACCTGAACCCCAGTATCCTATTCATGGGCTTGCCTCCTTGGTGATGATCAGGATGGTGAAACGGCGGCGTACCAGCCGGCAGATGCCCGCGGCGAACGTTCGAGAATTCACACGAATTCATGCTAACATGCACCCCTAATCCAGTCAACGAAACCGAAGGATGATGGTTGCCCGTCTCACTCTTCCGCATGTGTGCTCAACAAGAAAATATTTCCGCAGGATGCTCAAAAAGGCCGTTCAGCAAGGCCGCAGCCGATGAACAGGCCACAGGCGTACCCTCTGGGGTACGTTGAGGACCTGTTCAAGGCGAGAACGAAGCTGGCGGCTTTTTTCAGCATCCTGCTATAGGAGGATGCCCGTGGCAGATGTCCAAATTGATGACGGTATCATTAAGATTCTGAACCTGGAAGTTCAAGATCCCAGAGCAGCTGCAGTCCTCGCCGAATATCCTCAAGTCCGCTGGGCAGAAATTACCCGGAAAGCAGTCAAGATTGGGCTGGGGTATCTCAAGGGTGGAGAGCGAGCCTAATGGGCCAGAAGAAAACTATTCCGCAGGACGCTCAAAAAGGCCGTCCAGCAAGGCCGCAGCGAGTGAAGGTCCGAGGCGTACCCTCGGGGGTACGTTGAGGATCTGAACGATGCGAGAACGACGCTGGCGGGCTTTTTCAGCGTCCTGCTACGGCTTCGCGGGGGGTGATTGTGCCGCGGCAGCCCGGGCCCGGGCATGGTTCCCCCCAAGTTCAAGATACCGCGTGAACGCTTCAACCGATTTGGACTGATCTTTCATCTCGTCGGCGTAGAGGATGCCCAGCGAGAAATAGACATCCACATAGTTGGGATTGACCACCAGCGCCTCCCGCATGGCACGCT
>DASQFV010000149.1:0-4509 GCA_035632975.1 Nitrospiraceae bacterium | reverse complement strand
TACTAAGCAAGTGCGAGATGGGCTACCGAAGAGACACGGTTGCAGGAGTCCCTACCTGAGGGAGCGTCAATCGGGCACCGTGCGGGAAGACTATAGCGCCGCCTGGGAACGCCTGGGGCGCGTCAGATTACCATGGGTTGATCTTGCGGGCCGTTCCTGGCGGTTGACCGATCCACTGCAGGTGACGGCCTATGATCGAGCGGGCGACGAACTTCAAGAATCGGGCTGTTACGCTGACCTGGAGCCGTGGGGCTAGGATCTGGACAACGGGCTCAGCGAGTGAGGTGTCGATGGAATGGCATGAGATCATCGGTCTTGTGGCGGGCTTTGGCACCACCTTTGCCGCCGTGCCGGACCTGCTCGCGATGTTCAAGCGAGGATCCTCTCAAGGCATGAATCCAACCATGGCAGGCATCATGGGCGCGTTTCAAATCGTGTGGGTGTATTACGGGTTTTTAATCGCCTCAAGGCCGGTGATTGTCTGGAACATTGTCGCGGTGATCATCAATTCTTTCATGGTGGGCGCGTTTTTTTACTTTGCCCGCAACGAACAAATGGGGAGGCCTGAGGTAAGGAGGTAACGGGTGAACGACCCTCTCGACTTATTCACCTTCCCTCTCTAGAATGGCGCCGGTGCAGATGAGCCAAGCCGTGCATACTCTGATCGCAGAAAGGTGACGCTGCTTTCACGGCCTCTCCACAGCATCTCGTGTCAGCCGATACCAAATCCCACGAAAATCTGAGGCATGGGCTCTTCGATCAGGGTAGCTGGGCGAGCCATGGAGTCCCACTGTCTATGAGGAGGATTAGGGTGCGGCTGGACCTTAGATTGACCAACTGCTTCTGGCCGCCTCGCGGCTGATCCAACGACCCGGAATTTCAGCGGGTGATGCGGGATCTGGAAACATCCCCATGAGCCCCGAAGGATCAATGCAGCTTACATAAGGAGGATGCCGATGAAATAATTGTTGATCGACCAGGAAGAGAAGAAAGCCGGTTCGTTGTTCACAATCACATCACACCAAGGAGAATTCTAATGAGATCAGTCGTAAGCGTGATCATAGCGGGGGCGATCTTGTTCGCCGTGCCGGCGTTTGCCCAAACTGAGGCCAGTACCGACACCAACATGGAAATCCTGATGGAGAAGCTCAAGGCGGATAAAAAGCTGTTGGTCGCGAGCAACATGGATCTGACCGACGCGGAAGCCAAGAGTTTTTGGCCGTTGTACGAGGCCTACCAGAAAGAGCTCGATAAGGTGAATCAGCAACTCGGCAAGACGATCAAGGAGTATGCCGATGCCTATAACCAAGGCAAGGGCACGATTTCAAACGACACAGCAAAAAAGCTGCTCAATGAGGCGATCTCGGTTGAGGAGCAGGAGGTGAAGCTGAAGCGTGCCAATGCGGAGAAGGTCGGCAAAGTGCTGCCGGCGGCCAAGACAGCGCGGTATATCCAGATCGAAAACAAAATCCGTGCGCTCATCAAGTTCGAACTCGCGCGACAGATTCCGTTGGTCTATTAACCCGCATTATTCATGCCGGTTCGTCGTCCGTCACCCCTCCCTCCCCCATAATATGGGGGAGGGTAGGGGAGGGGGACCGAGCCAGGCGCACGGAGCCATGAGGACCCGATGGCGTGCCGGCTCGATTCGATCGCAGCGCCATGAAAGATCCCTCGCCTTCGTCATCTCGGCCGAACCTCACTCGGTGGCGGCTGATCGCCGCCGGCGCCGGCATTGTACTGATCATCGCGTTCGCGGTGTTGCTGAACAGATCCCTGCCGCCGAGCACCGTGGTGATCGCAACCGATCTGGAAGGTGGAATCTATAGCCAGATCGCTCGGCATTACCAGGAGATCTTTGCCCGCCACGGAGTACGGCTTGAGCTGTTGGCGACCAATGGCTCGGTCGAGAACGTAAAGCACCTGCTCGACCCACGCGCCGGAGTCAGCGTTGCACTCGTGCAGGGTGGCGTGACCAGTACGGCGGAAGCGCCGGAGCTGGTCTCGCTCGGCACGCTGTTCTACGAGCCGTTCTGGCTATTCTCGCGCGTTCCGCGACCGGATCAGCCAGGCAGGCTGCGCGAAGGCCTGCGCTTGTCGCTCGGTATCCCGGGCAGCGGAACATACAAGCACGCGCGCGAACTGGCGGTTGCAGTCGGCATGGACCTGAGTCGGGCACAGGTGCACGACCTCGATGCGTTCCAGGCTGGAGAAGCGCTGATGAGGGCAGAGGTAGACATGATTGGAATGATGCTGCCTTTGGAAACACCAATCGTGCACCAACTGTTTGTGGACGAATCCATTCAAGTATTCGACTGGCTGCGCGCAGATGCCCATGTGGCGTTGCGTCCGTATTTGAGCAAGTTGGTGCTCCCGCGCGGCGTCGCTGACCTCCCCCGAGACCGGCCGGCCAAAGACCTCACGCTGGTCGCAACGAAAACCAGCTTGGTAGTGCGCAGGGATCTGCATACTGCAATCCAATACTTGCTCCTCGAGGCGGCCTCGGAGGTGCACGGAGCGCCCGGAGTGTTCAATAAGGCGGGCGAGTTTCCTGCCGCCGAACCCATCGACCTGCCGCTGAGTACGTCCGCGCGCGAGTATTACCGCAGCGGGCAGCCGTTCCTGTATCGCCACTTGCCCTTTTGGCTGGCCGCGTTGGCATCGCCGCTGATGGTGTTGATTCCGGTAGTCGGCGTCGTCTATCCACTGTTCCGCCTGGTGCCCTTGTTGTACCGGGGGATCGTAGAGCGCCGAATCTTTTTCCTCTACAGCGAGCTCAAGTTCCTGGAGGCGGAATTGGAGGTCAGCCCATCTGATTCCACCGTCGGAGCGTTGTCCCAGCGCCTAGACAGGCTGGAAGAGCGTGCCGATCATCTGCGCGTGCCGAATGCATACATGCACATGCTCTACACGTTGAAGCATCATATCAGTCTGGTGCGGCATCGGCTCACTTCCAAGGAGCGCGATTGGCACTCGTCCGGTTGAATTACACTTAGGGCAGGGAGGCTTTCTTTTTTGTGGGTCATAATATTTGCCGATAACCGAACTCCTGCTTCGGCACCACGTTTTTCAGCGCCTGATTGCAATCAGTTAGAGTCCGCGCAAACCTGCCGCTAGCGAGTCGACTATAGATCTCTACGCAGGCGGAGGACAAGACCCTCATGGACCTGTGTGTGCGGGTGAAGGCCAGGGCCATTCGACGGTGCGGGGAGTTGCTGCGGGAGATCATGCCAGCTAAGGGAACCAGGACAGACCTACAACTTAGGGCTGGTGCAGGCCCTAAGTCACGGAAGGGTGCTGCTGAAAAGGCGGGCTTATCAGACAGACAGCGCAAGACCGCCCTACGTGTGGCAGGATCCCACGGCCGAGTTTGAGCCCGCCGTGGAGTCCTCCAATCCACCAACCGTGACGGCACTCGCCGCACGGGGCACGCACGCATAGGGGCCTCGCTTCGAGATCGGGGATCGGAATCCAGTGGACGTGCAAGTTGCTACGTTCTCTTCCGCCACTCCCACCACGGCGGCACAGGCTCACCCTCACGGAACATTCCCCGCCATCCGATACCCTGCTGCTTTCGCCTAGCCTTTCTCCAGGCAGTCGACGCAAGCCTTCGAGTGCCTCACCTAATCACATTTGATTCAGCACCGAATCGTTTTCGATTCACATGGACCGCGTTCTATCCTCCTGTAAGTGCTCGCGCAGGGTGCAATGCTGGGAAACTCCACAGGCTACGACAGTGAACATGTGCATTTCAGTTTAGGCACGTAGCTTGCTGGATGTTCCTCTTGTTCGACCACCGTTTCCATCTCACTTAAAAAGAGAGATATGAGGAGACCGCTATGGAACCCACCGTGGAGCACCGTAAGCACCGACGTTATCCTGTCCGTTTCAAAAGTATATTTTCCGCTGACGGTGTGCATATCGAGGACGGTCTGGTGCTTGACCTGTCCCTCGGAGGATGTCGGTTGACGAGCACAATTCACGTTCCTTCCGATATCCCGATAGAAATTCATATTCGGCCCGATCAACACTCCCCCATTTACATCTCCAAGGCAGTTGTACGTTGGAGAGAGGCTCCCGCCTTCGGTCTCGAGTTCAAAGAGATACCTGAACTCGAATCGGCAACGCTGGCTCGCCTGCTGTTGTCGTTGTCCTCTTGAGCGCAGGATGGTTCGCGGGATCCTCGCAGCGAGACTCGAAGGCGGGAAAAGGGATGCCCACACCACCGATGGCGACCATCCTGTTCATTGATGACGACGATCCGTTGCGGATGCTCTGCCAGACTGCGCTCGAAGGGGCGGGGTACCGTGTCCTGACCGCCGACAGTGGGCCACACGGGCTGCGTCTCTTGCAGCAGCAGGAGGTGGGTCTGGCCCTCGTCGATATTTTTATGCCGAGCATGGACGGCTTGGAAGTCATTCAACTCCTGCATAAGACCCGACCCGCCTGCAAGATCATTGCAATGTCAGAGAGCTCATGGGAGTGGGACTATCTCGACACGGCGAAGCA
>DASQFV010000148.1:0-1569 GCA_035632975.1 Nitrospiraceae bacterium | reverse complement strand
GAGATCAAGACGCTGTGCGACCCGGACGCCAACCTGTTCGCGGCCCGCGTGAACGACTCGCGTCTGCTCGCCGACGTGCCCACCTTCAAGCCCGGCACCGAGCAGGATCTGTAATTGCGGCAATCGAATCGTTCGCTCGTGCGGAAAATTATGCTTCCGATGCTATCGTCTCTTTCGGTTACCCAATGAGCGACCATCTCATTGGGCTCGACTTGAAGCTCCGATACGGTGCTCCCTGGATCGCGCACTTTAGTGATCCCCCTGGGTCGGCAACGGCTATAGCAAAAATCAGAACGACGGATGGAGTCTTGCTCGCAACATCGCACTAGAACAGCGAGTCGTGTCGACTGCGGACCGCGTTGGCATCTGTGGCGTAGTAGGTTTTGCGGTACATAGTCTCTTCCTTCCTGGTGAGTTAAGTTCTAGTCGAGTAGCGCCTATTTCATTAATAAAACAAGAATTGTATGATGGGGGTCGTTTGCATCGATGAAATGCTCTTCGATGGAGATGGATTCATCAAACCCGTTGTGATCAAGAAGGAAGGAGTGCTGCGGCACCCACTGCGCATAGAATCTTATTGCGGAGATTAAGCCCGCTCGTCCAATATCTTCCCCGATAGGCGGCAACTCGAAGGAGGGTTGGACCGACTTGGAACCGACATCTCTTACAACAAGGAGCGATACCATGAAGGTCTCCCGTCGCGAATTCACGATTCAGGCTCTTGGGGTTGGGGCAGCTTTCGGTTTGGGCAATGGCATCCAGGCACTTGCAGCGCCCTCCGGCTTCGGCGCACATGTGCTCCGGATTCCGAACACAGTTTCCGTCGAGTTCGAGGAGGCGACAGAGCGAGCGACACGCAGCGGCACGAGTTGGGGGGTAAAGGACGCGGTGGTGGAGACGCTGCCGCGCAACAACTCACTGGTCATCCGGCTGCGAACGCCTTCCAGTGCAGTGCGCCGCGTGCGGCTCGTGTGGAACGCTTCGGCTCCGGCGTCGGCTCGTATCCTGAATGATCATTGGGAACGCGGCTACGGAGATCTCGCGTGGCAGCCGGTCAACTCAGAACGGGTCCTCCCGTGGTACACCGTCGTGTACGACGGAAAGGTTGCCAGCGGCTTGGGCGTTCTCACGCAGCCGGCGGCGCTTTGCTCATGGCGCATCGCGCCCAAAGAGATACACCTCGTCTGTGACGTCCGGTCAGGTCAGAACGGCGTAAGACTAGGGCAACGCACGCTTGATATTGCAACGGTCGTCGCGCTCAGCGGTACCCGACACGAGAGTCCATTCGTACTTACCAAGCGTCTCTGTCAACTGCTCTGCAGCGCCCCGCTCTTGCCTGGTCATGCGGTTTACGGATCGAACGACTGGTATTTCAATTACGGGAAGAACAGCAGGGAGCAGACACTCCGCGATGCCGGCATCATGACGGAGCTGACAGCGGGGATTGCCAATCGCCCTTATTGCGTGATCGATGGCGGCTGGCAGGAGACGGGCGGAGCCGGAGGCGGACCGTGGGATCGTCCTGCCGCAAAATTTGGCGACATGGCCGATCTGGCTCGCAAGATGCGC
>DASQFV010000147.1:0-2003 GCA_035632975.1 Nitrospiraceae bacterium | reverse complement strand
CCCAGCGCACGATCGCAGCAGGCACAACGATGCTTTCGTCGTTCGTCAAATTGACTGTCAAGGAACACGTCTGCCCAACTCGCAGAGGCACATTGCCCGAGAGTTTCCATCCGAGCAGCGAAAAGTTCCGGACAGTGCCTTGTCCTTGGAATAGGCCATCGCCATACGTCACGGAGCAATGCACAGGGAAGCGTTGGTAGAGACGAAGCGTGAAGGGCATCGACACCTCGAAGGGAGGCGTATTGTAGGAGGGATTTGAGGGAGGCGCAAGGGTTGCAGTCGGAGCTCAGCAACCGCCGATACTCCCGCCCATGCGGGCGCGGTCGACGTTCTCAGTCCTTAACAGAAGATGAAGGCGGGTCCTACAGCAGAAGGTTGCTTGTGCTTGTCGAGATAGCTATGCTTCTGAATCGGATCTGCAAGGTGAGTCAGTGTCAATGGCTAACAAACTGCTTGGGCTTTTCCTTGTTCTAGTCCTCAGTGCCTGCGGCGCACCACCCAAGGCGCCAACCACTGCTGAGCGGACAGTGCGACAGGATAGTGGTGAAGTTGTAAATCCCGCGGGGACAGCCGAGGCGCGCACAGCCGCAACTTCACCAGCCTCAAGATGCACCAAGCAGCTAGAGCATGGGTACGCATTGAGAGAACGCATTGATAATGAGTACTGGCAGAGCAGAAGGGCCGGAACTTTTCCAGGTCTGAGAGATGCATTCACAGCGAAATGGAGTGAGGAAGCAGGGCAATGGGCCGACGAGACAAGAGCCGTTCTTCTTCAAATTGGTGGGCCAACCGCGAAGAGCCGATTCCAAAATGCGCACACACCCATCGGCATGGTGAGCGGAGATCTACGGTGGAACAATATCAGAAATTTTCTTCGGACGAGATTGGCAGCCCTCACGTCAATCTGCAAGACACCCTAGCAATCGCCGCCACCGATACGCGTGCCTATTCACCACCCAGTACCTATTTCGCATAACATACAACGGAGTATACGCTTCCGGGCTTTCTAACCCACACTAGGGGAAATCATGGGTATTATTAATGTCCCGTTGATCTAGGATAGCTCGTTATAGAGAGGGAGCAGACTAGATGGCCTTTCGTGTTGTCCCATGGGTAATTGTTTTTGCTGTCTTAGCGCTTCAATCTGGCGGCTGCACGTCCAATCCCTACACGAAACGCTGGCAACTCCTCATGATCCCTCAATCGTACGAGACAAGCCTGGGTGCTCAAGCCTATCAAGATGTGTTGTCCGATCCGAAGGTGAAGGTGTCGCAGGATCCCGCCGAGGAGGATCCGGTGCAGCGGGTCTCGGCTCGCATCATCGAGGCGGCCAAACATTCCAAATACGCAGAATCGGCGAAAGAGTTTCAGTGGGATGTAACCGTCATTAAGGACGATAAGGCCAAGAACGCTTTTGCCTTACCGGGAGGGAAAATCGCCGTCTATACCGGCATCTTCCCGGTCGCTGACAACGAATCAGGCCTCGCGGCAATCATCGGGCACGAAGTGGTCCATGCGCTTGCGCGACACGGGTCCGAACGGATGAGCCATGGCGTACTGGCTCAGGTTGGGCTCGTCGGCGCCTCCATTGCCATGCAAACACAGGGTTTCAGCCCGATGACCAGTCAGGCCGCGATGTCTGCACTGGGGGTCGGCGCACAAGTCGGTGTGCTCCTGCCGTACAGTCGGGCGCATGAGTCCGAAGCTGATTACATTGGACTGCTTCTCGCCGCCGAAGCCGGTTACGATCCTCAGGAAGCCGTCCAGGTCTGGCAACGCATGCAACGCTCGTCCGGCGGTCAGCAACCCCAGGAGTTCCTCTCGACACACCCCGGCCACGAAACACGAATCAAGCGGTTAACGGAAAAGATGCCGGAAGCTCTTGCCTTGTATCAACGAGCGAACAAAGCGCCAGTCGCGCAGCTTCCCTCTCTCGGTACCCACTCCGCCTCCACTCCCCCGTCACCACCATAGATATTCAAAATGAACTGAGTGCAGAACGG
>DASQFV010000146.1:0-5471 GCA_035632975.1 Nitrospiraceae bacterium | reverse complement strand
AAAGAACGTATGGTGCCGTCTGGTATAGCCGACATTCTCCAGGTCGTTGTGCTTGCCCCCCGCACGGAGACACTTCTGCACGGTGACCGCTCGCTTGTAAGCGCGCGTTTCCTCGCCGAGGAACACCCGCTTAAACTGATTCATCCCGGCATTGGTGAAGAGCAACGTGGGATCGGCCTGAGGAATCAAGGCGGAACTCGGCACGGCCTGATGGCCATGCTGTTCAAAATATCGAATGAAGGTTTGTCGCAATTCTTGAGTGCTATTCTTCATGTCATTCTAACTTACCTCTCGCATCAGCGGCCCCATCACCGTCTCAATCGTGTCTTCGTCAAATCCTCGTTGGCTCAGGAGCCTCGCGATTCGGCCAGGCGTCTGCGCCGAGGTGGCCCGTCCAGCCATCCTGACCACCTGCATGGCCAAGTCCTGTTCATTCACCTTGCGGTAGGTGGCCCGCAGCGTCGCACGCACGATGTGTTCAGGACAACCGGTAGCAAGCAGCTCTTCGTGCAGGCGCGCACGCCCCATCGGCAGGCGCGCGAGTCGCCGATCAGCCCACCGCGCAGCGAAGGCCACATCGTCGAGGTATCTCAACGATGTCAGCCGTCGAATCACAGCGCGAACCTGCGAGGGAGACGCCCCCTTTGCCGCGAGCAACCCTTCGATCTGCGCCGTCGTGCGATCACCGCGGGCCAGAGCGCGCACCGCGAGTTGCAGCCACCGATCAGGAGATGGTACCGCCTTGCTTGTGACTCGCCTACTCACGGCCGTTAGAAGGCTGTTATTCGTGAAACGTGAGACGTGAAACGTATCATGAAGATCAACGTATCTCGTCTGGGCCATACCTCCCACGAACTACGTCTCACGTTGTACGTTTCACCTTTCACGAACGACCTTGCCAGGCGGCGTTTTAGGCGCCGACTTTGTGTGGTCGCCGCTCCTCGCGCTTCTCCTCGGTCTTTTTGTCGTCTTTCACCGGCGCGGCAGCCGGTTTCTCTGGCGTACGCCCCGGCAAACCGGCCAGGTCACGCAGCTTCCCTTCAATCTCACGCGCCAACGGCTGGTTACTCAACAGAAAATCGCGCACCGCGTCGCGTCCCTGCCCGAGTCGCTCGCCCTGATAGGAATACCAGGCCCCGGACTTCTCCACCACCTTCTTCTCGACCCCGAGATCGACCAACTCGCCTGGTTTCGAAATCCCCTGCGCAAACATGATGTCGAACTCCGCCTGCTTGAACGGAGGCGCCATCTTGTTCTTCACCACCTTCACGCGCACGCGGCTGCCGGTCACCTCCTGCCCTTCCTTGATCGACTCAATGCGGCGGATATCCAGCCGCACGGACGAATAGAACTTGAGGGCGTTGCCGCCGGTTGTCGTCTCCGGGTTGCCGAACATCACGCCGATCTTCATCCTGATCTGATTAATGAAGATCAGGGTCGTCTGCGACTTGGAAATGGCCGCCGTCAATTTGCGAAGGGCCTGCGACATGAGCCTCGCTTGCAGCCCCATATGCGCATCGCCCATTTCGCCTTCGATTTCGGCTCTCGGCACGAGCGCTGCCACCGAGTCCACCACGATGACATCGATCGCCCCGCTCCGGACGAGCGTCTCGGCAATTTCCAACGCCTGCTCACCGGTATCGGGCTGCGACACCAGCAGATCATCCACCTGCACACCCAGCTTCTTGGCATAGGCCAAATCCAGCGCATGTTCTGCATCGATAAAGGCAGCGGTGCCACCGGCCTTCTGTGCTTCCGCAATCACGTGAAGGGTCAACGTCGTCTTGCCCGAGGACTCAGGGCCAAAGATCTCGGCCACCCGACCGCGGGGAAGCCCGCCGACGCCCAGGGCAATATCGAGTCCGAGGGATCCGGTCGAAATCGCCGGAATATCCACCGGGGCCTCGGCCCCCCCCAGCTTCATGATGGCCCCCTTCCCATATTGCTTCTCAATTTGGGACAGGGCCAGATCCAGCGCGCGCTTCTTGTCGTCTTTTTCAGCCATGGGTGCTCCTCTTATGTATGGAGAGATCGGGGCGATTATACCCAAGTTGAGAGGAAGAAACCTAGCCCGCAAAATAGTCTAACGAGACTGGAGAAGAAGTTTTGAGTGTTAAGCTCTGGGTTCTGAGTTTCCGTCCTCCTATAACTCAGAACTCAAAACTTAGAACTCAGAACTTCTTTTCCCATCTCGACCTCCGGTGTAAACCCGTGTATTCACGAGATTTCATTGACCAGTAGAGGGGATAGAGATACAAGTGACGCTATGCCTTCCACTCTCGTCCCTAAGATCACCGACCCTAAACCAACCGTCTTGATCGTCGACGATGAGGCCGCTCCCCGTGCAGCCCTCACACAGATCCTCAGGCAGGACTTCCACATTCTCACCGCGGAGAACGCACACGCAGCCCTGGCCGTCCTCGACGACCACGGCGTCGATCTCGTCACGCTGGATCTGAAATTGCCCGATCGTTCCGGATCGGACCTCTTGCATGACATCAAGCGCGCGCATGTCGAGATCGAAGTCATCATGGTCACGGCCTACGGCACTCTTCAATCGGCGATGGACTGCATCCGTCACGGCGCGGCCGGATTCCTCCTGAAACCGTTCAACGCCTCAGAATTGCTGACCATTTCCTTGCAGACCGCTCAGAAGAAACTGCGGCTCGATCAACTGCGCCCGGTCCTCACCAACTCGACGACACTCTGGGACCCTGAACCAGCCTGTACCACGGCTTGGCAGGCCCTCGTCGATCGCTACACCACCATGAACTGCACGGGATCGCTTTCCGCGTCGCATGGCGATGAGACGTCGCCCTTGGTTCCCCTAATCTCCGACCTCTTAGAAGCCAAGGATCGCCATCTGCTGAATCATGGAAACCGCGTCAGTTTTTATGCGACACTCGTCGCCACTCGGCTCAACCTTCCCATCGCCGAACAGCAGTCGCTCGCACTCGGCGCACTCGTGCACGATCTCGATTTGATCAGCGTCCCCGACGATACCGTGCTGAACATTGACTCCGACCCGCAGATCCATCGTCCCGACCTCGGCGCGAGGATGGGCCGCGCGATGGGATTATCCGCCGACGCCGTGCAGATTATCGCCCTCCATCACGAGCGATGGGACGGAACGGGCTACCCCTTTGGCTTGCGAGAAGAACGCACGCCCTTGCTCGCTCGCATTGTCGGCCTTGCCCAAGTCTTTGACGACCTGACCGCCGAAAAACCCGAACGAACACCACTCCCCATCAACGAAGCCCTGCAACAAATCGAGCAGCAAGCCGGCACCGCCTTCGATCCCACGCTGACCGAAATCTTCTGCCGCACCATGCACGACCAGCCTCCGCAGCGGTAGCGGTAGAAGGCCGTGAGGCGTGAAGCGTTAAGGGGTGCAGCACACTTGAGGCAGGGATTATTCCAAAATCAGATCACTGCTGTCCAAATTAGCCTGGGTTCATCAAATAACCCCTTGTTAATCTTGCTGGTTAGCCCCTAGCCTCGCGCCCGTCGCCTGACCGAGATCAGAAAAACATTCTTGTTCTGAGAATCAAATTAGATTCACCTAGAATCGTTTTAGATGCAGACAGAATGCCTGGTTGGACCACCCACTGTGCGGAAGAGCTGCGATGCGCACCTGCCAAATACCCCTCCAATTATATCGTTCCTAATCGTTTTGAATTTTTTGCCAATCCCTCGTCAGCACGGCAACACACTGGCCTACAACTTGCTCAGGTGTAGAAATAGGCCTTGACAGGGGGAAGCCGAACTGTGCAAAGTGCGCCACAAATGAAGCTCCACCCAGCAAGCTACGGGGTATTCGGCGAAGGAGAATGAATAAGTGCATTCTTAGTACCTACTACCAAAGATTGGGGGCACATGCCTATCATCACGGCAGAAAAAATAATCGGGCCACTCAATGGGCAAAAGCAGGCACAGAGTCTGCCGCAACAAGGCGCTACCGGCATCATTCTCTTCAATAGCACGGGGCAGCTGTTGTTCATGAACACCGAAGCCCAGACATTTACCCAACAACTGCAACCCCTATCGACCAGAGAGAACGGCACCTGTCTCATTCCCGAAAAGATCCATACCGTAGTCCGCGACCTCATCAGTCGTTTGATGCACTGCGATCATCCCAAGGATTGCGAGTCCATCCAAGTGGAACGGCTCTGTTTTGCCAACGATCAGCGGCTCCTCCTTCGCGGGTTCTGTATTCCCGATGAACCCCTCGCACGGAACAGCAGATTCCTGATCATCATGGAAAAACTGAATCAGCAAAAGCTCGAATGCCCAGACGCCGACATGCGGCAACGCTATCACCTAACCGAACGCGAGCAAATGGTCATCATTTATCTCATGCTCGGATTTACCAATAAAGAAATCGCGAACCGGATCAACCTGAGCGAATACACCGTCAAAGAGCATCTCAAACGGATCATGCAAAAAACTCAGACCACCACCCGAACAGGCCTCTTGGCTCGCATGATTTTCCCGACACCTCAAGGGGCCGTCCCGAGCGTCCTTTCTGAAACGATAGGAATCGAACATCATTTGCCGCACCTCCCACACTGAAACTTGTTCATTTGGTCTGTCTGGTCTGTCTCGTTTAATTGGTTTGTTTGGTTGAACCAGACCAACCAGATAAACCAGATCAACTCGTCTCGTGCGGCTACTCCACCTCACGCTCGCCCAGGTGTTCGACGCCCTCAGCTATTATCAGGACCATTGCAGCGCGATTGACGAGGACATCCAGCGCCAACGCATCCCCGACGATCAGATCCATCCCCGCCTCCGATGAGCGACGCCTCGCTCTTCATAATGACCTCAATCAGTTCGTTGAGCGGCATAAGACGCTGGAGTCGGTATGATCACGCGACTGGTCGATCCCTAAGAGAGGCATGTTCGCTTGATTTTCGTGCTTGAAGGGGCTACACTAAGACTGTCTGAATATCAGATAGTCTGATAGTCAGTCATTTTGCGGAGGTTCTATGCCCACAGAAATGAGCAAGGTAGGCAAACGAGGGGCCGTGGTTATTCCGGCATCTCTGCGGCGACGCTTCGGCATCAAGGAAGGTTCGCTTGTAATTGCTGAGGGACGAGCGGAAGGAGTCCTCATTCGGCCGGCCGCAGCATTTCCCATTGAGATGTATGCCCCGGAACGGCAGGCTGAGTTCCTGCTATCAAATGCGGTCGACGCCAAGGACTATGCGCAGGCGAAAGAGGAAGTGCGTAAGATGGGCCTCGACCCCCGAAAGATCCCTCACTACAAGCCGGTCCGTACATAGTACGTGGACCAGGTCTTTCTTGATGCCAACGTCCTGTTCTCTGCTGCCTACCGCTTGGACACGCCTCTTCGGAAGCTGTTCTCACTGCCGAAAGTGATGCTGGTGACGTCGGCTTATGCACTGGAGGAGGCGAAGCGGAATCTTGCTTCTGGGCAGAAGAGGGCAGAGTTGGAACGGTTGTGCAAA
>DASQFV010000145.1:0-7845 GCA_035632975.1 Nitrospiraceae bacterium | reverse complement strand
GGAACGATACTATAAGGTGCCTAGCCGGTATTCGTCAAGGCAATGCCAGGATAATAGGCCTGAATCTCAATGACTTAGGGCCACTGCCCCTATATAAGATTGGCCATATGGGCCATCGAGCCGTAAAAGGTAGGACGTGAGAGGTGAATCGTATCTCATTGGGGATAAGAGCGTATGGCTAATGGCGTACACCTGTATGCTCTGTCCTTTGGACAAGTGATGAACGGGGCTTGCCGGCGGGCTTTCCCACCGGCAGTTGTACACCGTCTTACTTGAGGTGGCTGCCGGCTCCCATGAATAGCAGCATGGGAATCGACAACATAAAGTTGACCCGGGAAGCGAGAAGCGCGGTCCGACCCCACTGAGCCATTTCCGCCGGCGCAGGGGTCCCCTGGGCTGCTGCCGTCACCGCCGCAATAATCCTCCGTTGGTTCGGCCAAATAATCGCGTGGACGTTGACCATCATGATGATGCCCAATAGCCCGCCGATTCCCAACGCAATCGCGCCGGTTCCACCTCTCTGATACAGGTAGAGGTACAACACAATCCCGGCAAGCACCGTGACCGTCGCGCCATGACGGAACCAGTTCAGCGCAGCGGGCATCAGCTTGGGAATCACGATGTTCTTGGTGGGGCCATCGAGGCTCTTCAAGAACGCCGCATTGATCAGGTTGAAGAAATACAACAACCCGATCCAAGTGATCCCGGCCAGGAAATGGGTCCAGCGTAACAGCAAGCCAAACCAGTCGGCATCACCGACCGCCATGCCGGTCATACCTAGATACCCCATAATCAAAACCACGGCGAGCGCGAATCCTACACCCATGGTTTGCATCGGACTCTCAAGAAATTTCATAGTATCTCCTCGCTCAGTGTACTGCTCAATGTATTGCTAAGTCGCTGTCTGTACTGTAGCCCTGGTCTGAATGTCAAGCAAGGAGCAGATCAGTCATAGGTCATTGGTCAACAGAGGGAAAGGGGCCTGCTGTCCCTGCCAGTGACCATTTAAACCGCTGACCATTTCGTTACTCCATCAACCGATCGACTGTTGCGCAGAGTTCGCGCACCGCGCTGGCAGAGGTCGCCAACGCCGCTCGCTCCTCAACCGTCAGCTCATATTCGACCACTTGTTCCGCCCCACCTCGACCTAGTCGGACCGGTACACCAATGACGACATCCGTTAATCCATACTCGCCCTCGCAAAGCACCGCACAGGGCAACACCCGCTTCTGGTCCTTCACGATCGCCTCAACCATATCGACCACCGAGGCCGACGGGGCATAGAACGCGCTGCCCGTTTTTAACAGACCCACGATTTCGGCTCCTCCCTCGCGTGTCCGCTTCACAATCGCCTCCAACCGGTCCTTCGACATCAGATCCAAAACCGGTTTCCCCTTCACTGTCGTATAGCGCGACAGCGGCACCATCGTGTCGCCGTGCCCCCCCAGCACCATCGCAGCCACGTCGGGAGCCGGCACACTCAGTTCAGCGGCGATGAAGGAACGCATGCGGGCGGAATCGAGCACCCCCGCCATACCCAAAACCCGCGACTTCGGCAATCCGCTCACACGACGCGCCACATGAACCATGGCATCCAACGGGTTGGTGACAAGAATCAGAATGACGTTCGGCGATCGAGACACCAGCGCAGAAACGACCGACTTCACAATCTTCGCATTCGTGGTCAACAACTCGTCACGGCTCATCCCCGGCTTGCGAGGAATTCCGGAGGTGATCACCGCCACCGACGAGCCGGCCGTTTCATCATAGCCGTTGGTGCCCACCACGCGGGTGCTATAGCCAAAGACTGGCCCGGCCTGTGTGATATCGAGGGCCTTGCCTTGCGGGACGCCCTCGGCAATATCGACAAGCACCACCTCGTATTCGTTCTTCTCGGCCAGCCGCTGCGCCGTCGTGCCTCCGACGTTCCCCGCGCCCACCACCGTAATCTTCGGTCTCCCCATGAGTCCTCCGGAAGTGCTGAGTGCTGAGTATCGAGTCTCAGCACTCAGCACTCTCAACTCAGCACTGCTTATGTGTGTTCGTGTTCCGTCCAGCCTGCGACTTTAAAATTGATCGTGCAGACGAAATTGTCCCCGTCATAGAAATTTACTTTAATCTTCTTCTTGCCATAGGTCTTTGCCAGAAAGGCGTCCGGATCTTCGACCAGTGCCTGATACCCTCCCGCCGGATATTCGCCGAGGTCGTGGAATACCACGATCATCCCCACTTTGACCTCTTGAAGAATCTTGGCCCAACAACGGGGATAGACTTCCCAAAACTTGGCCTCGATCAGGTCCTTCGTCGGCTCCTGGCGATCCTCTCCCGGCTTGATGGGCTGTGCAAACTTCGCCAACCTGCGAACATAGGGATACTGATGCCCTGTAAACAGCTTGTATAGCCAGGGCGGCACTGTCGGTCTCTCTATTGAATTCGCCATTTGCTCTCGCACGTGAAAGGTGAAACGTGAAATGTGAAATGTGTGGATCCAGATGGCTGCGTTCCCATTTTTCCACTTCTCACTTTTTACCTTCTACGTTTCACGTTTTACGTCGTGAGCCTTTGATAAATCCGCGGCAATCGCTTCGGCAACGCTTCGAGATGATCAATAACTGCGAATTGCACGTCCCCGTACATTCTCCGGACATAGTCATCGGCCTCCCGATCGATCGTAATACAAAACGGATGCACCCCCCGTTGACGCGCCTCTCGAAACGCAACCTTGGTGTCTTCCAGCGAGTACTCGTCTGTATAGTCGTCATCGAGCGGACGCCCATCGCTAATGAGGACGAGCAGTCGCGTCCTCGCCTCTCGCGCCAGCAATTTGGCGGTGGCATGGCGAATGGCTGCCCCATCACGGTTTTGCCGCATGGGAACCAGCCCGCCCAAACGCTGCGCCGCTCGCCCACCCAACTGATCGTCAAAATCTTTAATCACAAGAAAATCCACTTGCCCGCGGCCCTGGCCCGAATAGCCGTAGAGCGCATATTGGTCTCCGACCGCTTCAAGCGCTTCACACAAGAGCACCAGCCCCTCTTTCTCCAGATCGATCACGCGGCGGCCGCTGTTCAACCGACGACTGGTTGACCCACTTACGTCGACCAGAAACGCAGCCGCGACATCCCGTTCTTTTCTCTCCCGCCTGACGTAGATACGGTCCGACAGGTCTGCCCCCGCCGCACGCTCCGCGCACATACGGACCGCCGCATCCACATCGAGTTCATCGCCGTCGGCTTGGCCCGGTACGCGCCGCAGCCCCGGGGGCCGCAGCATTTCGAAGAATCGCCGAAGGGCTGAGACCTCAGTCCCGTGCGCGCTCAACATGGCGCCCACGATATCCCCGCTCCCCTCCTCTGCGGCACGCTCGACGACGCGGCACCAATTGAGGCGATAGTCATCGATCTCCTGATCCCATTCCGGGTAGCGCACCTCACGATTGCCCGACCCGGCATGATCAAGCGGCGCCGACTGCTCAACCTTCAAGGCCAGGAGTTCTTCCACATGGGAAGGCAACTGCCGCCCTCCGCCAAGCCTGACACTCTCGGTCGCCGTGCACGTTCCCTCTCGATTCCGTGGACCCTGCGCTGACGACTCCTGTGCTCCGCCGGCGTCGCTCGCCATTCGTTCGATGTCCTTTGACTGTTTCTGATCGTCCGATGCCCGTTCATCCTGGTCCTGCTGACGAATGAACTCAGGATTCATCGCCCCGCGATATACCCAGTTGGTGACAGGGCGATAGTCCTCACCCGTCCGTTCGGACGCGGATGGGCCCAGACCCAGCTCCTCTGACACATCATCGCCCTGATCGGCCTGGATCATCGCCCCCTTCGGCGCCAACAGTTCTTCGAGCCGCACGTAGAGCGCATGGGCAACGCGCACGGCCTCTTCCGCCGTCGCCGTTGGAGCCAGAATAGCCTGGCACATCGGCCAGAGTATGGCGATCTCGGCCTTGATGGCCTCGTGAATTGCGACAGGCTGCGACGCACCGGCCGACAACTGGAGCAGTTGATCGACGACGAGTTCTTTGACGGTCAGCCCATGTGTCAGCGACCGCGTCGTGACTGCCTCCCTCGCGAACTCTTGTAGATCGCGCTGGAGACCCGGGTACTCCCGCTGCAGCAGACACTCTACCCGCGCATCCTCCACGAGCATCCACAAGTCTTGGATCAGTCCCGGATGAGGATACAAACGAAACAACGCCGCCAAGGTGTCCGGCGCAGCCTGTTTCATCGGGCCATACTTCTGCCGCACGGCCATGACCAAGTCCGCGAGCGGCTCAAGTGTCAGCCGGTACGTCCCAAACTCCACGTGCCCCGCTTCATGAGCCGCCATCACCAAGTACAAGCGCGTATTCTCCTCGGCAGTGGGATAGCGACGGAGGAGAGCCGGCAGCGAGATGATGCGCCCGTCCTGGCTCACCGTGGCCCGCGCAGACTTCTCCTGGCTCAGCGAATCGGGAAGCGCCTGAATCGCCAGATCCGTTCCACAGAGCCCTTGCACGAAAAGCTTCACGGTGCGGGCCACTTGCCGAAGCGGCACACCGCTTAATGCCGCTTCCACCGACGCCAGCGCTTTCCGCGACTCCAGGGCAAAATAGGCTCTGGCTCCTTCGACACTGTACGCCAGAACTTCCATGCCAGTTGTGAGCCAGGCCTCGAAGCGAGCCGTGGACTCAGCAGACTCGCCAATCACGCTCACCAGTTCCGGCGCGTGCCGCAAATAGGCCAGCGCTGTTTCCGCGTCACGCTCTGCCATCAAGGCCCCGTACTGCAATACTTTGAGCCGCCATCCCTCATTCGGCACGGCACGCAACAGACGTGGCGATTCCGATAACCAGGCAATGCCCGCCCCAGGATCACGTTCAGCCAGCAACGACCCGACCGTGACGACCTTGGCTCGCACCGACGGGTCTTCGAGATCGCCGAGGATGAGCGGACTGGTGCGGAGGAATTCGATGGTCCCGAAATAGTCCGTCCTGCCGAAACTATTCCGGGAAATGAGTTTCAGTCCGAACGTCGTCCAGGCTCTGGCGTCCTGGATCGGCAATACGCGGGCGACCGCGGGAATCTGGCGGATGTACTCCAACGCGACGACAAAATCGACCTGCGTGAGCTCGAGCCCGATCTCTAACCAGTCCTCCAGCTGATCCGGCGAGAGGACCGTCACCACTTCCGTTGACACCCGGAGAAATTCCAGCGCGACGTTTGCATCCTCCTCGGCCAGTTCCAGGGCAGTTTTCAGCACCAACGAGCGAACCGAGGGTTGCTCGATCAGACCCAGAACCAACGGGCTCTCCTTGAAAAACTTCAATCCGATCGCACCGGACGATTCGGCTACCGCAATCCCTAGATCCAGCCAGGCCACCGCATCGCTGAGCCGACCTCGCTGTTGCAAATCAGGGAACGATTCGATTGCGGCACAAGCGACCTTCGGCGAGACCTCATGCAACTCCTCGAGCAAGAGCAAGACGCCTTCCACATGGTTCGGTTTCGCGGTGGAGTCGGCGAGACAAGAAACCAGATGCTGGGCCGTGGCCGGTCCCAACTCCTCCGTCAGTTTGGCAATCAATTGCTTATGGGTATCCGACATCTCCATCCTCGATCGAATCCTAATGAATTTGCAGGAAGTGTTAGCCCGCATTATTCAAGACGGTTCGTGGCGAAATCGCTGAGCCGCGTTGCGAAACCGGCGCGCGGAGCCCGGAGGACCTGAGGCGTACTCGTGCAGTACGTTGAGGGTCCGAGGGGCGAGCCCGCCGGCCGAAGGCCCGTCGTAGCAGCGGATCGGCGATTGCAGCAGAAGCGGTCATGAATGATGCGGGCTTGATTGTAAAGGACGCCCTAGCGCTTGTAAACTACGCCCCTGCGGTGCCGGCATGGGACGATTAATCTATTGAAAGGATTTCGGAATGGCCGAGCCTAAGCAAGAGAGTCTCGACAAAATGTGGAAGTTTGTAATTGGATTCGCGGAGAAGAGCGGGACGGCCATGCATCCCACGCCCGCAGTCACCGAAGCCGTGGTCAACGGCCTCGCGATGCACATGGAGGAGCTGGGAAAACCCCTCTGCCCCTGTAACTTCTACAAGGATAAACAAGCAGAAGCCAAACTCCGCCGCTGGATGTGCGCCTGCGACGAAATGCAGATCTACAAATACTGCCACTGCCTGTTATTTGTGCGGGAAGACGGCCTGCCGATCACGGAATATCTCCCGGAAGGACACGAAGGACGAGAAATCTACGGCATCGTCACCGATCCAAGCCCCACCAAAGGCCGTGCCCTCAAGCACAAGGCCGCTGCGCCACCGATACCCCTGGGCGAGACACCGTCATCGTCCTCACCCACTTCATAACGACCATGAGACTGTGCGCCCCTTACTCACCCTCCCATCCGAGCGCGCCAAGACGCGCGCTCTTCACCCAAGCGAGAGCCTTCTGACTCCCTCCATCTCACTTTTTTTAGCAAGGAAGCTGGCCGCCCGTCCCGACTTCACTGCCACCCCGACAAATCTTTTCAGTTTTCATCCTCCCCCTTCCTCCAACTCGTGGCGGGATGGAAGGGGGGAGACCTCACGTGCGCGCGTCGAACGAGCACCTTCTGAGCGTGCGCGTTCCGCGAGCACAGAGGTCCCCCCTCCGTCCCGCCCCTCCACTACTGCCACCCCGTCACATCATATCCCTTGTCAAACAAACACCGCACCACCGCATCGCCGTATGGAGGATCCGGATCAAGCGGTTTGTATGCACCGCCAACTGAACCGATGATCACTCCAAGCGCTCCTCCGACTGCTGCCCCAATCGTCACACCCGGCACTCCTCCAATGAGTCCACTCGTTGCCCCAACCGCGGCGCCACAAATCAGACCCAGCGTGGCTCCCGCAGCTACGTTGCCACTTCGATTGCTGGTATGAGGCTTCAACCCGGCCGCCTCTGCCTTTTTTTGACAATCGTCAACATCAAGCTTCGCCGCCTCCCACCCCTGCAGTTGCAACTTCGCATTCGACCGCAACATCGGTTCCGGCCCCCCCGCACAAGCCACAAGACTCAATCCCAGGATTAGCACCACCCCGCACCGCCACATCAACGACAACACCAATAGTTATTTCCAGTCATTTTGCTCTCCTCCTACCAACTCGTGACGTGATCGTAATTACACTGCTAATACTTTCGCTCTCTCAGGTCTCACAGCCAGGGTAATGCATCTCTCCCTTGGAATGGCACCCGTGTTGGCCCACTGCGCCCGTCGAGCGAGCGTACAGATGGTCCCTCCAAGCTCGCGCGTTATCTCTCAGGGATGGGGGCTGATTGATCTTCCACTGCGCGCGGCTTTCTCACCCGCCCACCCACTGGCACGCCGAGACGTGCCCTTAGCCCTGGCGTGGGCCTTCCAGTTCGCCAACCTCAATTCAAGGGAGTGGCCAAGGCTGCCCTTGACTGCGCGCATCGAACGAGCACAGTTTCACCGTGCGCGTTCTGCGAGCAAGAAGGGCACCTGGCCGCTCCCTCCCATCCTTCTGAGGCCGCGCGTTGCGCGAGCAAATGAGACAACCCATCTGCCGCGCTACTCCCATGTCCGAGGCGATTGATGCGCTCCGTCGTACTCGCCCATGATGATTTTCCAGATCCATTCGTCAGGCAGTTCGACTTCCCAGCGAGGCATTGCGGATTTCCATGGCATCCCTTCGATCGGGAGGCCGACGCCGCCCTTCTTGATGCGCCAGAAGAGATAGCTTTCCTGGAGCATGGCGATCGTCGTTGGATCGGAGAAGTTGGCCGGAGGAGGATTGAATCCCCTGGCCGCCGGACCCTTGCCATCGAAGTTCCCTCCGTGGCAGGGGGAGCAGAACGC
>DASQFV010000144.1:0-3072 GCA_035632975.1 Nitrospiraceae bacterium | reverse complement strand
TTTACGCCGGACTTCGCGTTTGCCGCAAAGATGGTGACGCTCAACATGATGGTGTTCTGGGGCCTGGTGCTCACTCTATTCTGGATGTCCCAGCGT
Organism: Nitrospiraceae bacterium; assembly: GCA_035632975.1. Classification (GTDB taxonomy): domain Bacteria; phylum Nitrospirota; class Nitrospiria; order Nitrospirales; family Nitrospiraceae; genus Palsa-1315. The sequence goes on along the minus strand of DASQFV010000144.1, from coordinate 2,976 downwards.
GACCAGTCGCCTGTGATGGGAGAAGAGTTGGCCGAGGGAAACGCGAGGGTACTGGCGCCGTCGTCGTCGCAAGAGGCCTAAAGATCGAAAGGGGTAGAGGAGTATGAGGCGAGGGGTAATGATTCGAAAATTTCTCACGGTCGGGCTGGTGGTGTGTGGAAGTTTCGTGATGGATAATGCGGCCTCTGCCCAAAGCCAATCCTTGGTCCTGGAGGATTTTCAGGTGAAAGAAGCGGACGGGTTTCCCTCGAATTGGGAACATGAAAGTCAACGAAGCCAGTCCAAGGGGCGGGATGCGTATAAGGTCCAGACGGAGAACGGTGTAAATTTTCTGGCAGCGAGGGATGCGGGACAGAGGATCAAGAAAAAGAAGATCGATTGGGACCCGAAGGCCCTTCCAGTCCTCACCTGGCGCTGGCGCCTGCAAAAAGCCACGACGGACACTGAGCCCATCGCGGCAATCTATGCCTCGCTGGATATCGACCTGATGTTCATTCCTGTGTTTACAAAGTATGTCTGGAGTGCCACCAAGCCCGAGGGCACGCTGACCGAAGGCGGCATGTTCAGCGGCTCGGAGATCGTAGTGCAGAGCGGCACGAAGGAGGTCGGTCAGTGGTTTGAGGAACGCGTGAATGTCTACGAAGACTTCAAACGGATTCACCGTCATGAACCAGCCGCCAAAGCCTGGGGTATCTCGATCATCGCCGGGCCCGGCGTAGAAATCGATTTTGGTTCGATGGTCGCGAGCGCAGGACGCTAGACAGATGGAGCGTTGTTAGCATGACCGAGTCCGGCATGAAACAAGCTGCGCCCTTAAAGGTCATTGATATCCTGTTCGGCGTGGCCGTGATGGGAACTGTCGGGACGCTCATCGGGGTCATAATGGGCGGCGGCATCATGCCGCTTGCGAGTGGGGCAGGGCTGGTGCTCGGCGGAGTCATCGGGTTTATGGGTGGGCGACGTTTCCTGGTGAGTATTTTAGTGGGAACTCTGTTAGGCGGGGCGCTTGCCTGGGTTATTGCCGGTCCGGAGAGAATCTCCGTGGGCGCGGGAGCAGGTGCTGCCATGGGTGGATTTCTCGGTGTGCAGATCTCGATGTTGCTGGATATGCGCGCGGCAAAAAAGAAGGTTGTAATCGGAGGAGCATGAGACGAGATGGAAAGTAGGGGAGTGCTCATCGGCTCGATCGTGTTTGTCTTTGGGGCGTTTGCCCTGATGATTAGCTTGCTGGTCTATGAGTCCTATAAGGCGAAGCAGATGAAAGCCCTGGCCTTGTCGATCAAGACCGAAGCTCGCCCTGCGCCGACGAACAGCGCACCCTCGCTGGATTATTCCATGTATAAAACGAAGATAGGCGATGAAGGCCGAGAAATGGTACAGGTTCCCGAAGGCCCGTTCATCATGGGCAGCAAAGATGGCGATCCGGATGAGGTGCCGGAGCGTCAAGTGTTTCTCAAGGCGTTCTATCTCGACAGGAAAGAGGTGTCGCAAGAGGAATATGCCCGGTTCGCCAAAATGACCAAGCGGCCGCTGCCCAAGATAGAAGTGTTTGAAGACGATCAATCCAAGCTGCTGCAGCCCGAGTTTGCGGCGATGAGCATGACTTGGGACGAGGCGGCGGCCTATTGCAAATGGGCGGGAAAGCGCCTTCCCACGGAAGCGGAATGGGAAAAAGCCGGCCGGGGTGAGGGAAAACGGAAGTACGCGTGGGGCGACACCTTCATGAACGGCCGTGCCAATGCCAATGTGGACGGGAGTGAAGACGGGTATCGGTATCTCGCGCCTCCAGGATCGTTCGAGACCGGGCTAAGCCCTTACGGAATCTATGACATGACCGGGAATGTCGCGGAATGGGTTGCGGATTCGTACGATGAACACTACTACCAGAAAGCGCCCTACCGCGACCCGAAAGGGCCAGAACCCGGAGATTTGAAAGTCGTGCGCGGAGGGTCGTGGCGAGAGACCGAGCATAACACCCGGCTCTCCAAGCGATTTGCTGCGAAGCATTGGCGGACGGATATTACGATCGGGTTTCGCTGTGCGAGCGATATGGAGGTTGGCGACAGCCCTGCGGCGTCATAACAGACATGCTCGAAACCAAATTCAAGGTCTTGTTTCTTCTTGCCGTCCTTGCATTTGCTGCGATTCCTATCATGGGGATCCTCCGCGGCACCCAGCTGACCCCGTTTGAAGAATCTCCTAGTAATCCCACGGATTCAACCCCATCAGGGCCGCTCGATCCCTCTCAGGCTTCTCGTGAAGAGCCAGTTCGGGAAGAAATGGTCTCGATTCCGGCAGGGCCCTTCATCCGTGGGACCGATGAAGGCGGGCTCGATGAACAGCCGCAGCGCACGCTGGTGCTGGATGCGTTTGCCATTGATCGGTACGAAGTGACCAACTTTCAATACCAGCAGTTTGTCGATGCGACCGGACATCGTAAGTCTGGTCCTCCTGCCCGCTACGCCAAGAACATGAGCAAGATGCAAGGCATCAATCAGCCTGTGGTCTACGTGTCATGGGAGGATGCGGAGGCCTATTGCCATTGGAAAGGGAAGCGGCTTCCAACTGAGGCGGAGTGGGAGAAGGCCATGCGAGGACCGGATGGCCGCCTTTGGCCCTGGGGCAATGTGGAGCAGCCCAACGGAGCGAATTGGGCCAGGGTGCAGGATGGGCATGATGTCTCCGCATCTGTCGGTGCGGTTCCGACCGATAAGAGCCCTTACGGTGTTATGGATGGGGCAGGAAATGTGATGGAGTGGGTGGCCGACTGGTATGCGGAACGCTACTTCGAGGAGGCCCCAGAACGGAACCCACCGAGCCCAGATCACGGTGTATTTCGGGTGCTTCGTGGGGGGGGGTATGCGACCACGGGAGCCGATATTCGCATCACCAGCCGGAGCAAGATGGTTTCGGACTTTCGCGATGAAACAATCGGGTTTCGTTGTGCGGTTTCGGGTACGAAATCAGAGAGGAGCT
>DASQFV010000143.1:0-2653 GCA_035632975.1 Nitrospiraceae bacterium | reverse complement strand
AATCCAGGTCTCGTTGACCCACGGTCTTCTCAGACCCTGACCCCACCGGTCTCTCACACCCGATGGATCATAGCTCGTACCCTGACAAGGTTCAGAATCAAGATACAAGACCCCTGGATAGCGGGATAGGGTCAGTCTATGCCGGCGGCTCCAGTGGTCCCGCCCATTGGCCCTCAATGTTTGCGACCTCTCCACTGCACTCGGCATTCTCACCAATCACGGTGAGCGTACCGTCTTGAATCTCAACCCCAACGATAATTCCCCTCAGGCCGAGTGACCACCGATACCAGTACCACCCCGGCATCGTCGGCTTCTTGGTCGTCCACGTCAACATGGGTCACTTCCCCTTCGGCAGCAACCCCTTCTTCGCTTGGTACTTCTTCAGCAGATCGCGGAGGGCTTCTTCAATTAAATCATTGAATCCTCGGCCCTCTCGAATAGCGAGGATGCGAACCTCCTTAGTGAGACTCTCATCGACGCGTGGCCCTATCTGTCGTTTGGTTTTGCTCTCACCTGCGTCTGTCACGCCGCGGACAGTATCGAATGGGTGCAATGGTGTCAAGCAAGCGTCAAACAACACCACTTGACACCACACAAAGGAGCGGGAGGAGTGGCCGGGGTAAGTGCAGACCGTCGGCGCGATGCTCCAGGGCGCGAAGGTCGAACCGGCCGGGCTGGTCACCGGACACCCCACGATCCACTTCTGTAGCAGTCTGCCGGATGCGATCGGGCAACATCTCCTCAGCTTGAGCCTCGACACGTCCCCCCCAAGGAGTAAACACCCCATGCGGCGCACCCAAGGCGAGGAGGATGGGCGAGGGAGGGTAGCAGCGCAGCCCGGTGGCGCGGATCCTGAAGACGTGGGGATGAGGGGGTTTGGTCGAGGGTCAGCCTTGGAGGGAAGGATTGGTGTTGACGGCAACCGATTCACCGCAGTCAAGGCAGTGATAGGTGCCCGTCAAATAGCCGGCGTCACTGCTTTCCAACTCCTGGTTGAGATGCTCACAGGGGAGTGGATGTACTCGCTGTTGCCACTTCACTCGTAATTCAGCAGCTTGCGCCTTCGTCATGACGTCCCTTCCATTGATCGGTCGCTACAAATCTACCAAATCTATCAAGGGGGTCAACCGGAAACGGCGAATGGAGCATGAGGGCGAACGCGCGGTTCGGTACCGGAGAATATCGCTCAACCTTCCAAGGAGTTCCGAGAACTAGGGGGTTCCCTAGTGCCAGAACGACTGCGCGGAAGTATGCTGACTCATAATGATCCGTATCTCGCCTTGTGGCTGTAACAGTGGACCCGATCCCGCTCAAGACCACGGCTTGGATGGACAGACGTCCCTCACAAGCCCTCTCACCAGTACATGTGGGGGGAGCGATGACCTACCCACTCTGTGAAGGCCTTGTGGTCCGTGAATACCTACTCAATCCTCGGGAAGAGCTTGTCTGCCGGGTAAATGCACAATGAAAGAGGTGGTGGCTTGACCCTTGGAAATCCGGTCGTTCAGACAGCTCGTGAAACGGACCACACGCTTATGGAATTTGGGAAATCCGCCATGGCTTTGCGCAACGTACTGGATGAGAACAGGTCATTAGATGAAATGGGATTACTCTTCATTGAAAACCATTTGCACGTCGTACAGATGGCCTATCTTCGGTGGAAGTGGAAGCATAGGCCCTTGCCTACAGAAGAGTAGGCGTATAGGAGGCTGAGGATCGCAGGCGCGTTGGAGCAATTATGTCGGCGGCTCTGAGTGAGAGGCCATGAAACGAGCAAGGTCCTCTTTCGTGATCGCCCCATCAATCACAATTTGTTCCCCTGCGGTGTCTGCCATTGGAGCCTCAGATCCGTGCTGGGCGGCCCACGTAAACAACTTCGTCAGGTTCTCCCACGTCATTTCCATAGTTACTCCGGCGGCTTCAGCGGCCCGGCCCATTCCCCTTCTGCTAGGCTCAACCTGCTCGTGCTCCCGTCGCTCCATGGTCCGACGGTATTAGATCGCGGTTCTACCCGCACAATCACGGGATCCAAATCGACGCTATCTACGCGGTGCCAGTACCACCCCAGCACCATCGGCTTGTCTGTTGCCCAGATCAACATGGGTCATTTCCCCTTCGGCAGGAGGCCCTTCTTCTCCAGCTCCTGCAAGTGAGCCTCGACTAGTTTGATGATATAGGCTTTGATGGATAACCCCTCAAACGCGGCGACGATCTTCGTTGGTCCTCGAATGTCATGAGGAATCTCGCTAATTGCAGTCCGTGTAGGTGCTGCTACCAATCCTGGACGACGTACAGCTGATAGGGGGGCTTATGACAGGCTCACCAAAGAGACGCTGCCTCTCTTCTCGCAACCCTTCTTCGACCGCATCATCGACGAGGACCTCGATTTCCTCCTCGGACATCGTGGGGTATTGATGGCGGAACTTTAGACGAAACACCGGCCGTTTGGCCGCTATGTATTGTAGACGATGTTGTCGTCCCGTTTCATAGGCCTCTTTCATCAGTTTCTTATGGGCGATCTCTTCCTTCTTAGTTGATCCAGGCTCAGCGCAACTGGCGCATACCAGACCCAGACTCACTGCGAGACATGAAATAAGCGTTCTGATGAACATGCCTTACCTCGCTCCTGAGTGACGACCTGACTACCGCTTGC
>DASQFV010000142.1:0-2527 GCA_035632975.1 Nitrospiraceae bacterium | reverse complement strand
CGGGGCACTGTTCGCGATGTGACGCCGCTCGATCCCTACGAGCTCCGGGCCGGCACGATGTGCTACGGGGCCTATTTGTTCTACCTGGAAGACGAGACATCCTCGATCAACGTCGCCGTCTACGGGCGCTGCGGGATCCCGACCGTCAAAGATCCCGATGTCGAAGACGGGCAACGGATTGAACTCACTGCCACGATCCAGTCACCGAGTCACGGGGGCTACTATTTGAGTTTCCACGGGGTGAAGGTGGCGAGAGAGCGAGAAGGCGTCATTCAGGCGGTGGCGGATCGGATCACCCAACTCGCCGAATGAAGCTCCCCGCAGCAAGCTACGGGGTATTCGGCGAAGGAGAAGAAACGAGAACCCGAACGATGACCATTCAATTTGTCATACCAACGGCAATAAGGATCGGATGGATCGGCACCGGCATGATGGGATCGTCGATATGTGGCCATCTGCTCACGGCCGGCTATCGCGTGACAGTCCATAGCCGCACGCCGTCGAAGGCGCAACCATTGCTCGATCGCGGCGCGCAATGGGCCGAGAGTCCGCGCGCTGTGGCGGCTGAATCCGATGTCCTCTTTACGATGGTCGGCTTTCCCCAGGACGTACGTACCGTCTATTTCGGCGAGACTGGAATCCTGGCCGGCGCACAACTTGGCTCGGTGCTCGTCGATATGACGACGACGGACCCCGCACTCAGCCGCGAGATTGCCGAACGTGCGACGGCCGAGGGTCTCTCTGCGATTGACGCCCCGGTATCCGGTGGCGATGTGGGCGCGCGCAACGCCACCCTCTCGATCATGGTGGGAGGCGACCGCAAAGCAGTACAGGCTGTCATGCCGCTCTTCGAACTGCTGGGTAAGAAGATCGTCCATCAAGGCGGTCCCGGATCGGGCCAACATGCCAAACTCTGTAATCAAATCCTGATCGCCGGCACGATGGTCGGTGTCTGCGAGAGCTTGCTCTATGGCTACAAGGCAGGCCTCGATCTGAACCGAATGCTGGACTCCATCCGTGGCGGAGCCGCAGCCTGCTGGACGTTAGACAATCTGGCGCCGAGAATTCTACAGCGCAACTTCGACCCAGGATTCCTTGTCGAGCATTTCATCAAGGACATGGGCCTCGCGTTGGAGGAATCGAAACGCATGGGGCTCGTACTGCCCGGTCTCACGTTGGTGCACCAGCTCTACCAGACCGTGCAAACGCTCGGGCATGGCCGCAGCGGAACCCACGCGCTGATGCTGGCGCTTGAAGCACTCGCACAAATCCACGTGAGTGCGTCACCGGCATGAATCCCTTCACCTAATAGCGATGCCCTCTGTCTCGTGGAATCGACCGCATACCCCGGGCTGCTCAACACCACAATGCCGACCACGATGAGACCACCAGGAGCTGCTTGCAGCCTTCGCATGTGGGAACCTCCTGATCCGGTGAAGCTTTATCGTAAGTAATTATATCTAGTGGCGAATGCACGCGATCACGGCGAGAGCCGGCGGTAGTGTTTCAGGAGCAGCAGCCCGCCCCAAGCGAGCGAGGCGAGCATCAGGAGGATGCCGAGGTTGTAGGCGAGGTGAGCCAGGCGATGGTCATACTCCAGCCAGCCCAACATGGTCAGGATATTGTTCCAGTCATGCCCGTCTGTTTCCTTCCCGGTCACCCCACCAAGCAGCATGAGATCCATCGCCCGCGCATCGTTGATATAGGGGGCGATGTCCATGAAACTTTCCGCCGTCCACCAGAGTGCCACTGAGGCCCCGAAAGGATCGCGCGTCTTGATGAGAAAGGTGGCCAGGCAGACGAGCGGCATCAGGATCTGACCGAGACTCCCGCCCAGAATCGTCATGAAACGCCCCAACGGGATAAATAGCAGATGGCCCGCTTCGTGAAACGGCAGATTGATCAGATGGAGAAACGATTCACCTGTGTAGTTGGTTTCAAGCGGCGTGAAAATTAATGTTCGGCCCCACCAGAGAAGCAACAGCAACACTGCGACCCGGCCGGCGAATGTCAACGAGTCGGTCGATGTATCTGAGTCAACGAGCCACTCCTTGGCAAAGGACACCCAGCGAGCGTGATCTCGCAACACAGGCTGTCGCTGCAGCGGGACAAGCGACCGATACTTTGTAAAGATAATCCCGCATTTCACGCACTCTGTCGCTCCGTCAGGCTGGTCGGCCTGACACTTGGGACACGACAGGGTCGAAGTCTCGGTGGATGCCATAGGCACACTGTAGGGCGGAGTGTGCGATCGGACAAGAAAATCTCTGGAATGATCCGGGCAGCTGAATGGAGTTCGTTTGCGGGCTGCTCAAAAAGGCTGTCAGCAAGCAACTAACAATAGTTCTTCCAAGCTTGCTCGTTGACGTTTCCCCAGGATGGCCCGGATGAGTCCCCTACTGCGCGCGTCCAACGAGGGTCTTCTGAGACCGCGCGTTGCACGAGCACCGGAGACCATCTAGTCTGCCCTCTCACACTCCTTCCAAGCTTCCTCGTTCTCTCTCAGGGATGGGGGCTGATTGATCTT
>DASQFV010000141.1:0-5983 GCA_035632975.1 Nitrospiraceae bacterium | reverse complement strand
GGACGCGGTAGCACATGTGGAGAGACGGGGGGCGTTGGTTCGTGGCGCGGCGGCTGGGGCGGCATGGCAGCTTGAGATACAGCTGTCTGCACGGGAAGCTGTGCGGGTTGTGACGACGGCTGTTGCAGGGGCTCCGCATCGACGCGAACCACCGGCCTGGGAGGGATAGGTAACACTGAGGTCGGGGCTGGTGAAGCCGGCGGTGGTTTGGTCGGAATTGCGGATGGGCTTGGAGACATCTCTGGTGGCTTAGGCGCTGGTGGAGTCGGCGGCGTTGCTGAAATTTGTTGAGGAGGCCGTCCTCCTTGCAGCTCAAGCTTCTTCTGTTCCATTGTGCTGATAAGGGACTTAATCAGGGAGATGCTCTGCTTAGTCTCCTCAGGGCTGTCCATGAGAAGTCTGTAGTGATGAAGCTCTTGGAATTCCGGGGATTTCTCACCACACGTGCGGCGAATACATTCACGGACTTGCAGCTCAATTTTGGCCTTACCCGCGTCGAGATAAGGGAAGCCTTCCCGGCCCAGGTCTTTCACCTGTGCGAGGATTTCCTGGAGCTCCCCTGCGCCACGGGAGAGATCTTCAATCATGGCGACTTTGGAGCGAGCGCGAGTCTGCTCTGATGTTTTTGCCCGTGCCATAGAGTGTAGCGAAAGTTTAGCCCCGCCTCTACAACCTGGCAAGAAAACATGGGAAAGCAAACAGGGTCTCTGGCAGGGGTTGCGGAAAGGTGGAAATTCAACGGTCCGTACGTCTAGGATACTGAGGGAGGGATGATGGAGTTGACGCTGATGAAGTAGCTGCGCACAACCTAGAAAGGAGCGAAGGATCGTGATGAAACACAAATTTTGGCTGAATCAAGAATTCTCGGGATTATGGATGTGGGCGATCGGCCTCGCGTTGTTGGCCGGCGTTTGTGGCGCCGACTCCGCGGTCGCTGCGACGGCCAAGGAGATCGACGTCAGCGTGGACGTGGCGCTAGAAAATTTCGAAAAAGACGTGGACGGAGCCAAGCAATTTCTGGCCAACGCCAAGGGACTGCTGGTGTTTCCAAAGGTAATCAAAGCCGGGGTCGGCTTCGGCGGAGAATATGGCGAAGGCGCCTTGCGCATCAACGGCAAGACGGTAGCATATTACAATACCATGGCCGCATCGTTCGGATTGCAGTTCGGTGCGCAGGCCAAAACCATCCTGCTCGTGTTTCTGGATGAGGATGCCCTCACGCGGTTTCGGAAGAGTGAGGGATGGAAAGTTGGGGTCGATGGCTCAGTGGCGGTCGTTGTAATCGGTGCCGGGACATCGCTCGACAGCTCGAAGCTTAACCAACCCATCGTGGGTTTCGTTCTGGACCAGAAGGGCCTGATGTACAACCTCACCCTTGAAGGATCCAAAATTACGAAGATCAACAGGTAGTCCGGGAACCGCGTCACCTGGTAAAGTTAGAACAGCCCTCCGACTACTCGGACGAGTAGCAACTCTTCTGTCGTGTTCTCACCCTTCGGAAATCCGTTTCGGCTACTTCACTGTGTACCCTTTCCCTTCCATACAGGCTCCAAAGGCTCGTTGGTAGCCATCCACGCTTGCCTCCTGCTGTTGTGCCGCTTGCTGCTGAGCCGCCCGCTTGTTGTTTTTCGCCTGTTCGTTTTCTGTGGGCTCCGCCTTCCGCACCCACCCCGGCACCGATCGCCGCGCCCTTTCCGGCGTCTCCAGCGATAGCTCCACCACTGGCCCCGACTGCTGCGCCCTTTGCAGCTCCGGAGACCGCTCCACCTTTGGGGGCCGGCGCGCTGGTCTGTTCGACCGGCTTGTTGGGGTCGAAACCTGTCTGCTCCTTGGCCCATTTATAGCAGCTGAACTCGTCCTGCTCCTGCTGTTCCTTGGTCTGCGAGTTCTTGGGATACACGAACATCTCGGCCTCTCCGAGACCAGTGGTAACTAAAGTGAAGGCGCCCAGCACGGCCGCCGTCAGGATGCGCTTCATGTCACACCTCCAATGAGAATGTTGAGGAAAGTCTTGACAGTTACTGGACGGAAGCAAGATACGCTTTCATAGGTCCGACTTGTGAGGGGAAAGATTGTCCTTAGTCTTTTCATGGTCGAGTCAGCGTCCGGCAGAAGCACGCCCGACTGCCAATCGTATAGCAATGCCTTCAGGGATGCCCTATACTTCGCCCGCACTCGCCCCAGCACTCTTCAAACACACCACTCCCATCGAACAGCACATAAAGAGGAGGGAATAACCATGAGAAAATCAGCGTGGAGTCGGCGACTCGTGCCGATGATTATTGGATCCGTTGCGGTGTTCCTGAGCATGGAAGTGGCGGCGCCTGCATCGGCCGACACCACTCCGGCTCAACCTAGTCTGAAGGAGCTCGTCCAGAAGCGTTCGAAGGTAAACCAGGTCGGGGGCTCTCAGCTCTCTGAGAGCCACGCCGCCAGCGCGTCCGACGACGAGTTGAATCGGGGGGTTCCACGTTCGAGCGTGGGCGGCTTTCTCGCGGCGGCGCACAAACGTGATTACGCCCGGGCTGCTGAATATCTGGACCTCCACAGTTTGCCTCTCGGTATGACGGAGAGCCAAGGCCCCGAATTGGCACGCCAGCTCAAGATCGTCCTGGACCGGGTATTGTGGATCGATCCGGATCTCGTGAGTGCAAGTCCGGAGGGTGATCAGACCGACGCGCTCCCTGACGTCCGCGATCGGGTGGGACGGATCACCGGCCGGGAGAAGACGTACGACCTCCTGCTGCAGCGGGTCCCGCGCGAAGACGGTGTGTTCGTCTGGAAGTTCGCCGGCGCAACCGTCGCCGACATTCCCCAACTTTATGAAGAGTTCGGCTATGGCCGATTGGAGAGAGTCTTTCCTCCCTGGTTCTTCGACGTCAAGATTCTGGGAATTGAGGTCTGGGGGTGGGCCGCATTCGTCGTCATCGCGGTCGCGACTCTCCCCATTGCCTTTCTACTCACGGCACTATTGATGCGAATGCTGCGCTTTATCCGCCCCAAACTCGCTCCCGATATTGAGCAATTTTTCACCGGGCCTGTACGGATGCTGCTGTGGGTGCTAATTGGGCGTCCGCTCATTGATGTGACGAGCCACTCGGTCGTGCAGCAGTCGGTGAGCCAGGGCAAGACACTGCTCGTCGTGGCCCTGGCCTGGATACTGCTGCGCTGCCTGGACCTGACTGCCAAATGGATGGCTAGGCGTTTCGAGACCAGGGGGATCACCGGATCAAGGGTGCTTCTGCAGCCGGCGGTCATACTGGTCAGGGTGCTCGTCATCGCTGGGGCGGTAATGCTATGGCTCGAGAACCTTGGGTACGAGGTCACCACACTGCTGGCCGGTCTCAGCATCAGCGGCGTGGCCGTGGCGTTCGCCGCGCAGAAAAGCCTGGAAAACATCTTCGGCGCCGCGACGCTGTACTCGTCCCAACCAGTTCGCGTGGGCGATTTCTGCCGCTTCGGCGACCAGATGGGAACCATAGAGGAAATCGGCCTGCGCGCCACACTGGTCCGGACCCTCGACCGAACTATCATCACCGTGCCGAACGCCGAATTCGCCCAGATGCACCTGGAGAACTACTCGAAACGCGACCGGTTCTGGTACCATCCCTGCCTCAAACTGCGATACGAGACAACGCCGGAACAGATTCGGTATGTCCTGGTTGAAGTCCGGAAGTTGCTCTACGCCCACCCCAAGGTCTTATCGGAGCCGTTGTGGGTACGTTTTCAGGGGTTCAGGGATTACTCGCTGGATCTCGATGTGTTTGCCTACATCGGGGTGACGGACTTCAACGAGTCGCTTGAGGTGGCCGAGGACCTGAATCTGCGAATCATGGACATCGTGGCCGGCGCAGGAACCGATTTCGCCATTCCGGCCCAAATCCAATTTGAGGCGCCTGCGAGAATGCTGGACAACGAAAAATCCAAGACGGCGGAGAGCCAGGTCGGGGAATGGAGAACACAGCAGGCGCTGTATCTTCCAAACTTTCCGCGGGAGAAAGTCGCCGAGTTGCGAGGCTCGCTGGACTATCCACCTGTCGGCTCACCCGGCGCTGCCACTCGATGATGAGGGCTGTGGTCGTATGGCGCTCGTACACCAACACAGAGGACGATTGAGCAACTGCCTTAGGGAAGGAAGCTCCAGTGGTTGAATTGTGCGTTTACATGTTGATATCCTCCCGCCGCTCACTTGCTTCTACAAAGGAGGTACGAGATGACGCCCGAAGAGACACGGTTACGAGAAGCGCGGGAAGAGAAGGCGGCCTGGAAGAAGTGGGGACCCTACCTGAGCGAACGCCAGTGGGGCACCGTGCGCGAGGACTATAGCGAGGGGGGTGACGCCTGGAATTTCTTTACCCACGATCACGCTCGTTCGCGGGCCTATCGCTGGGGCGAGGATGGTATCGCTGGGATCTCCGATAACGAACAGCGCCTCTGCTTTGCGCTCGCCCTCTGGAACGGAAAAGACCCGATCCTCAAAGAACGGCTCTTCGGGCTCACGAACAGCGAAGGCAACCACGGCGAGGACGTCAAAGAATATTACTTCTACCTCGACAGCACGCCGACGCATTCCTACATGAAGTATCTCTACAAGTACCCGCAAGCGGCCTATCCCTATGCCGACCTGTTGGAGACGAACCGCCGGCGTTCTCGCAACGAGATGGAATATGAACTGCTCGATACCGGGGTGTTTCATCAAGATCGCTACTTTGATGTCTTCGTGGAGTATGCCAAAGACGGCCCCGACGACATGCTGGTGCAGATCACCGCGGTCAACCGGGGGCCGGAACAGGCCGAGCTACATTTATTACCGACCCTCTGGTTTCGCAACGACTGGGCTGCGTGGATTGCCGAATCCAACAGAGCGGCCGAGGTACCCACCCTCAAGCAGATCCAGGCCGCGGCGGGCGCGAGTGCGATCACGGCGCAACATGCGACCCTGGGCACGTACTACCTCTACTGCGACGGCAAGGTGCCGTTGCTCTTTTGCGATAACACTACGAACAACGACCGGCTCTTTCCCGGACAACCGAATGCCAGCCCCTACGTCAAGGACGGCATCAATGACTATGTGGTGCAGGGTCGCCACGCGGCGGTGAATCCTGCACACCAGGGGACGAAGGCCTCGGCGCACTACCGGCAGATGGTGGGTCCCGGCCAGTCGATGACCGTACGCCTGCGCCTCACCGATCAGGCCCTTGCCGTCCCTTTCGGGCCGTGGATCGGCGAAACCCTCACCGCACGCTTGCAGGAGGCGGACGAGTTCTACCGTTCCGTCACCCCGCCTGCCGTCTCTCCGGACGCGGCCAATGTGATGCGCCAGGCCATCGCCGGCATGCTGTGGAGCAAGCAGTTCTTCTTTTTTGACGGGGACAGCTGGCTGGAGGAGCACCACTCAAACCCGCTCCATACCGGCTTTCGTTTCTCCCGGAACTCGGAGTGGTTCCACATGGTCAACAAGGACATCATCTCGATGCCCGACAAGTGGGAGTATCCCTGGTACGCGGCCTGGGACCTGGCCTTTCACACCCTGCCGCTGGCGATCGTGGACCCGTACTTTGCGAAGCAGCAGATGCAACTGATGTTTCATGGGCTGTACCTGCACCCCAACGGGCAGATTCCCGCCTACGAATGGAACTTCAGCGACGTGAACCCGCCGGTCCACGCCTTTGCGACCCTCTTCCTCCACCGCACCGAGCAGGCCCTGCGGGGCGAGACGGACGTGCAGTTCCTCAAGTCGGCCTTCAACAAGCTGTTGTTGAACTTCACCTGGTGGGTGAACCGCAAGGACCGTTTCGGCAAGAACGTGTTCGAGGGCGGCTTCCTCGGCCTCGACAACATCGGCATCTTCGATCGGAGCGCCCCCTTACCCACCGGCGGCCACCTGGAGCAGGCGGACGGCACAGCCTGGATGGCCCTGTTCAGCCAGAACATGTTGGAGCTTGCGGTGGAGCTGGTGCCCCACGACCCCAGCTACGGGGAC
>DASQFV010000140.1:0-5142 GCA_035632975.1 Nitrospiraceae bacterium | reverse complement strand
TCGTCCTGCTCGCCATACCAATAGTAGCGGACCTGGACGATGCCGGAATCCTTGCCGAGGTCTACGCGGGCGGTGACGGTTTTTCCCGCCGTGAGTTTGCCTCCCTCTACCGGCTCTGTGATCTTGAAGGCGAGCGCCTGCTGCGCCGGAAGCGCAAGGCAAAAGGCAAAAGGCAAAAGTAAAAAGGCAAAAACCCAATCCCACCTTTTTCCTTTTTCCTTTTTCCTTCTCACCGTCATCTCTTCAGGTGGAAGGGGACGTCGGTCAGGATGACACGATCTTTGAACAGCAGTGCCGTCTTGAGGAGCAGCGCGCGTTGGTTGTGCAGGATGCCCTGCCACCAATGGGCGGGAAGAATCTCCGGGATCACGACGGTCACCCAGATGTCGGGCTCCTTTTCTAGAATTTTTTCGATGTAGTCGAGCAAGGATCCAAGGACAGAGCGGTAGGGAGAGGGGAGGGCGATCAAATTGACGCCACAACCCCATTGGGCCCACTGGATTTGTATGCGTGCCGTGGACTCCGGATCCACATCCACCATCACCGCCCGAATCTCGTCGGCACGACTGCGTGCATAGTCGACCGCTCGAATGACCGCTTGATTGACGCCATTGATGGGAACAATGACGATATTGCGTCGTGGAAGTGGAGGGCGGTGGTCACGCGTGAGCGCGATCTGTTCAGAGACGGCATTGTAGTGAGAGCGGATCGAGCGGAACATCAAGACCAATATGATAATGAGGAGGAAAACGATCCAGGCGCCGTGTGTAAACTTCGTGCTGGCAATGATGATGGTTGCAATGCCGGTCGTGACGGCGCCTACGCCGTTCACAATCAGGTGCTTTCGCCAGTGAGGCCCCTTCTTGGTCAGCCATCGGCGCACCATGCCGGCTTGGGAAAACGTGAAGGAGATGAACACGCCGACTGCGTACAGCGGGATCAAGGCGTGCGTATCTCCGTGAAAGAGGATCAGGAGGAAACAGGCGAAGATCCCTAAAACGATGATCCCGTTTGAGAACACCAAGCGGTCGCCGAATGCCGCCATCTGACGGGGCATAAAGCCGTCGCGCGCCAGGATCGAAGCGAGATGGGGGAAGCCGGCAAAGGCGCTGTTGGCGGCAAGGACTAACAGCAACATCGTCCCAATCTGGAGCCCGTAGTACAGAGCCCCGGTGCCAAAGGTGAGACGTGCTAATTGAGAAACGACCGTCTCATCCGTTTTGGGCAGGATTCCATAGTGGTAGGCCAGGAAGCTGATACCCATAAATAAAGCCGCCAGAACCAGTGACATATGAATCATGGTGGCCGAGGCATTCTGGGACTCCGGCCGGCGAAAGGCTTTCACGCCGTTCGAGATCACCTCCATTCCGGTCACGGCCGAACAGCCCGCGGCAAATGAGCGAAGGATCAAGAAGAGAGTCAGTTCCTCGACCGCCGTCTGGTGGTCTGGCGACAACGAGACACCTTGTCCGAATAGGGCCTGGACACTTCCGATCACCACCATCACTCCGAGGGCGCCGATGGCAAAGTAGGTGGGGACGGCGAAGAATTTCCCCGACTCCCGCACGCCCCGAAGATTCATGACGATTATGAAGACACTTGCGACTAGCCCGAGGGCTTCGCGATGCTCGAACAAACTTGGTACGGCTGAGGTCAGTGCCGCGATGCCTGCTGCCACGCTGACGGCCACTGTGAGAACATAGTCGATCATCAACGCCGCCGCGGCGATCAGCGCCGGCAGTTCCCCCAAGTTGTTGCGGGCCACAATGTAGGCCCCGCCACCTTCCGGGTATTCGTAGATGATTTGGCGATAGGAAATGGTCAGGACAACGACGAGAAACAGAATCGCGAAGCTGATGGGGATGGACCAGGCAATGGCGGCGGTTCCTGCAAGGACCAGCACCAGTAAAATTTCTTCCGTGGCATAGGCCACGGAAGAAATCGCGTTCGAGGAAAAGATCGCGAGAGCGAGAGTTTTCGACAGCCGTTCGTGTGCTGCCTGAGTGCTTTTGAGTGGATCGCCAACCAGCCAACGCTTCAGAAGCATGACAATCATTATCGCACATAAGTGGAGATATGCGCATCGAAGAAGATGCGCACAGACGTCAAAGGGCGAAAGCCTCACTCGTCTATGCGGCGTTGGACTCAGCATGAGCGGACAGGCGAGTCGTGTCACCAGTCACAAGGGATTATGGAGGGAGTATTTTTCAACAGACGAATATCTTCTGCTGTGTAGCGCCGGGGAGAGGGTGCCGCAGAAGTGCTGCGCCGATCTGAGATTCGTCCGCCGTCCAGAAACTGTGTGAGGTGGCGTATCATCTGGGCGCGGGAAAGGCCGGTGACCTTGGTCTAGGTCCCTCTTGACTCAAGCGCCTCGTCTGTGATCTGAATATAGATCTGTTAACTGCTATTAGACCCCTACTGCACCAGAAAATGGATATTCAGCGGAACAGAATAGTGACCGATTGTAAGGAGGAGGCTAAGGGTATGGGTGTATCAATGAAATGGGTGGGGGCGGGAGTGATGGGGCTTGCGGCCTGTCTCTGGTTCGCCGAGGCGACGCCTGTTTTTTCGGCCATGTCGCATGACGCGCATGTCGCAGTGGATTCCGCTGTCGATGTGGCGACACCGGTGAATACACAGGCGGGTCCGATGCTGATGGACAAGATGTCGAAGGCCATCGAGCAAATCGAGCGACAGGTGCAGAGCAAAGGGCCGTTCCAGGGCGCCGGGGCCCATGCGATGCAGCAGGGTGTGCTGCTTGTCGCGGAAGACCAGGATAAGGTGAAGGTGACGCAAGGTGCGCGCTGTCCGGCGCAAGCTCCCGTCCGCGCCTATGACATCACGACCATCAACGTTGAAATCACGGTCAACCGGTTTGGGGATTTCTACCCTGGCTTCATGTACGTATTGACGGAGAATGTGGACGGTGTGCGGGCGGAAGAGGAAAAAAACAGAGCGGCGCGGGACAGTGAAGACCCGACGTTTGCCGGTGGCGCAGTGTCAAATGGTTTGCAGGGTGATCTGATCCAACCCCTGGTCATTCGGGCGAACCAAGGGGATTGTCTCCGGATCACATTACGAAATCAGATTGCTGACGAACCGACCAACATGATCGTGAACGGATCGCAGATGCTGGTCGCCAGCACGGGCAAGCCGGCGACTGCCAATAATCCCGATGCATTAGTTCCAACCGGAAAGACCGGGGAATTTGAATGGTACATCCCTGTCGATCTGCAGCAAGGCGGGCGCGCGTTCCATAGTCATGCGACCAGGGAGCAGTATTCCTTGGGCCTGTTGGGCTCACTTGTGGTGGAGTTGCGCGGATCTCGACATCTGAGCCCGTTTACGGCTGAGGAAATGAAGAGCGGCTGGGAAGCCATGATCGATCTGGCAAGCGGGTCGGACTTCCGCGAATTTGTCATTTTCTATCATGAGGCAGGAGACGAGACATTTCGACTGTTGAACCGCAAGGGGGACATGTTGCCGCAGCGTGATCCGCACACGGACACCTACCGGCCGGCGGCTCGCTTGCTCAACTATCGTAGCGAGCCACACGGCACGAGGCTTGAGCAGCAGGAGCACCTCGTTGGGTTTGCCGATGAGTCGCAGGGCTATGGGTCCTATACGTTCGGCGATCCTGCAACCACGATTCCCCGCTCATATTTGGGGGATCCCGCTACGTTCCGGATGGTCGGTGGGTCCGAGATCGTGCACTCGCACCATCTGCATGGCGGTTCGATCCGCTGGGCCAGACAGCCTGGCACGAGCAAGCTCGATCCCACCTTGTCTAAGAATGGCCCTGTAAAGTTTCCGCCCATCAGCGATACGTCGGATCGGCTGGATGTGCAGACGGTCGGTCCATCGGAGATTTACGATGAGGTAACCGAGGGCGGGTCCGGAGGATTGCAGGCCTTGGCCGGTGAGTTCGTATTTCACTGCCATATCCCGCAGCACTATGTGACGGGAATGTGGGGGTTCTGGCGTGTCTACAACACGCTGCAGTCGACCGGGTTCCAAACCGACGTGATGAAGCCGCTCGTCGAACTTCCTGATCGTAAGGGGAAGTTCAAGCTCGCGGTCAGCTCGGACAAGTTGGTCGGCACCACCGTGGACTGGTACGGTGGGAAGAAGTACGAGGTCACCAAGGATAAGACGGATTGGAAATCTAATCCGGTCAAGGTCTCAATCAAGGATTGGGTCGAATACATGTTGCCGCCGCAAGGTTTGCCAGGCAAGACGGAAGATCAAGTGAAGCAGGCCCAAGCGAATGACGCGACGGTCGTGAATTGGAAGTGGGAAGGTGCACTGGCTCTGAATGAACCGGAGACGCCGCACAAGTGGGCGGACTACGAATCACCGACCCCTCTGAAGCGTCCGGCGATTACCTTCGATCCGCAAACCGGAAAACTTGCGTTCCCCTGGCTGCGTCCACATCTTGGGAAGCGGCCGCCTTTCGCGCCGAATCATGGTGGAGCACCATGGTTAGAACCGTTCCATGTGCGCGAAGATGGAACGAAGAGTACGGAGCAGGCCAGGCCGGGTGAACAGGGGCCTTGGAGTTTGTGTCCGGAAAATTCTCCGCGCAAGTTCTACACGACTCATGCCATTACGCTGCCGATTACGCTCAAGCCGGCGACGGCTCACTCCGCCGCGCTTGTCGACCCGATCGGAATGATTTTTGTGTTGCACGAGGAAGAGGCTGAAGTTCGCAAGAATCCAAAAAAGCAGCTTCCGTTGGTCATTCGCGGAAACGTATACGATTGTGTCGACATTATTTACAAGAACGAAATACCGGACGATGCGCGGACGGGATGGGCGAATAAGGTCAATCTTCATCCGCACTTCTTCCAATTCGATACCAGCGCATCCGATGGCCCGACGATCGGATTTTCGTACGACATGTCGTTGCGCGCCTTCACCATGCTGAAGGATCCCGAGCCTACGAAGGGAATGCCCCTGCCGGGAAACACGGTGCTGACGGCGGACACGAAAGCCGGTGCGCGCAGCATCACGGTGGGCGATGCGTCGAAGTTCCACGTGAACATAGAACTGGGCGTAGGGATGGACGATCCAAAATACTTCGAAGTGGTACGGATCAAAACCATCAATGGAAAGACCATCACGTTCGATGCACCGTTG
>DASQFV010000139.1:0-4788 GCA_035632975.1 Nitrospiraceae bacterium | reverse complement strand
GTCAATCTGGTTGCAGGGGTCGAGTTTTAGTTGACCCGGCGATCGATGATGATTACAGTTCCATCACCCGCACGGATATGTGACGACTATGCCGCTTAGAATCGGTCTCATCGGTGCCGGCCGGCATGGCAGCCGGTATATCCAGCATCTCCTGCATGATCTCCCAGGGGTGAGCCTTGCCGCGCTCTGCCGGAAACGGATCGGGGAGACACTGCCTTCTCTTCCGACGACAGAGATTCCTGTCTATGGAGACTATCGCGCCTTGATCGCCGATCCGATGGTAGAGGCCGTCGTAGTAGTGACCTCTCCATCGCTCTGTCATGAGATCTGTCTTGAGGCTGTGAAGGCGAGGAAGCCGATCCTCATTGAAAAACCATTGGCACCGACAGGCCGCGAAGCACGAATGATGGTGACGGCAGCAGAAGAGGCAGGCCTGTTGCTTATGACCGCACAAACCATGCGCTTCGACTCGACGATTCTTCTATTGAAAGATCACTTGCCGGAAATCGGCCGGCACCGATACGCCACCTTCACCAGCCGGATCGAAACAAAAGCCAACGCTCAGGTTCGGTCACCGATACCAGGCCAGCGGGGGGCGCTGTTGGAGGTGGGGGTTCACCTCTTGGATTTGGTGCCCTTTCTCACCGGCGAGGAGGTGGTCGCCGTCCGCTGCGAGATGGACCAGCTGCCGAGCGTGGCACCAGACACGATGGCGATCGTGCAGGTACAGACCGTGAGCGGCATGCGATGCGTCCTGGACATTGCACGCGTCGTAGCGGGGAGGGTTGCGCGAACGGAGTGGGTGGGAACCCAGGGACAACTCGCCGCTGATTGGTTTCACCAGCGAGTGAGCGGTGTCATCGGTGACAGTGCTCCTCTGGAATGGGTCGTCCAACCGCAGCAGACGATTCTCGCTACACTCCGCGCCTTCGTCCGCGCCATTGAAACGAACACCCCGCCGCCTATTACAGGCCGTGATGGATGTCGCGCCGTCGAGGTGGCCGACGCCTGCTACCGTTCAGCAGAACTTGGCGGGGCGTCCGTCAGCGTCTCTTCTCTCCGCTAGCGGGATGCTGAAAAAGTCCGCCAGCAGGTGAATGTGTTGGCCTGGTGAGTCCCCTGTGCTCGCGCAACGCGCGGGCTCAGAAGCCCCTCGTTGGACGCGCGCAGTTTGGGACTCATCCAGGCCAGCCACTGGGAAGATAGTGATGGTCACTCGCTGCGGCCTTGCTGGACAGACTTTTGAGCATCCGGCGATGATACTCCTTTGTTATTCCTGAGAAACCAACCGCCGATTTCCACAAGGCTCTCGATTATATTTCTAGGCATCGGCGACGATGTGTGTATCTGTTTCCTCCACCCCTTCGACTTGGTGAATCTTTGTGATTACCGCATCCGAGAGGGCTCGTTCGTCCGCGACACTGATGAACAGAATAATATCCGGCCGCCCGAAGCAGGAGTGGGCTTGTTCGACTCCGGTAAGACGCTTGAGGGCCTGCAGCACATCTTTCGTCCGCCCGGCTTTGACCTTGATTAGGATGTAGGCTTTCGTTGCCATTGCGTCCTCCCTGTTGCAGTTAGTTATTGTGTGCCGCCAGCCATCTCCCGTCGTCGTTGCGCAAACACCTGGTTCATGTTCTGTCCCCGTGGCACGAAGGCGGTACGTGCCTTCGCAACGAGTTCCATCAAGCAATCGAAATCCGACGGACTGACGTTAAATTGGCGAAAACCCGGCGCCAGGAGCACTCGCAGATCGATCGCCGTGGCGACCCACTGGTCACTGAGTGCCTCAAGCACATCCGACGTCCAGCCGGCCGAACGGAAGCGAGACACGGCTTCGTCCGCATTGCTTCCCGCCTGTGCCGCCAATGCTTGGCTCAGAAATGCTTGCACGGCCGGATCACTACTCTTCATAAACACCGATTGAAATTGGATGACCACCTTAATGACGAGATTCGCCTCGGGGGTGCCTTCGGGCGGAAGCACATCGGCATCTTGCAACATCGCAAGCACGGCCATGGCCGCCCCAACTGGTTCAGATGTGGTGGCCGCGCGATCAGGCGCTTGGGCTAGAATCGGACTGCCGGTTCCCATGATCAGGCCAGCGAGGAGACAATAAATAAGCATGGCGCCAGGCATAGGGAGGGATTATACAGAAGGGCAGGAGGGGGCGCTAGCGTTCGGACTGGTGTGATGCCAACAGGGAAATGGAACCATATTCCTGCCATTTCAATATGTTTCGGTTGAAACAATTCGACACCGTTCCTATAATCCACTAGCCCCGTTCCTTACACCGGAGTCACCCATGCTCGCAAAAGTTCTGAGTGCTGCGCTCGTCGGTATCGATGCGCACCTGATCGACGTGGAAGTCGATATTGCCGGAGGGCTTCCACAATTCTCAGTCGTCGGTCTCCCCGATGCCACGGTGCGGGAGAGCCGCGACCGCGTCCGCTCCGCGCTCAAGAATACGGGCTTCCATTTCCCAGCAAAGAAAATTACTGTGAACCTCGCTCCCGCGGGAATCAAGAAGGAAGGGTCCGGACTCGACCTGGCCATTGCCATTGGGATTCTCGTCGCGGAAGAAGTCATTCCGCCTCAGAATGTACAAGGCCGCGTCTGTGTCGGTGAACTCTCGTTGGACGGACACATCAAGAAGATTACCGGTGCCTTATCCATCGGAATTGCCTGCCGGCCCCACCATAGTCTGCTCTTGCCGGCTGAGAACAGCCAAGAAGCGGCCGTGGTACAGGGCGTGACGGCCTATCCGCTCCACACGCTCCCCGAGGCCGTGGCATTTCTCAATGGTATGGTTTCGCTGGAGCCGGCTCATACAGACCGGGACCGGTTCTTTACCACGCGCCCAGCGGAAGATGACGACTATGGCGATGTCAAGGGACAAGCCCATGCGAAGCGCGCCTTGGAAATCGCCGCAGCTGGAGGCCACAATCTCTTGATGGTGGGACCGCCCGGAGCAGGCAAGACCATGTTGGCCAAACGTCTCCCGACGATTCTGCCCCTCATGGAGCCGGAAGAAGCAATCGAAACGAGCCGCGTCCATAGCGTATCCGGACAGTTACCGGCCAATCATCCCCTGCTGACGGTCCGTCCCTTTCGCGCTCCGCACCACAGTATTTCTGATGCCGGACTTATCGGAGGCGGAACAGTCCCCCGGCCGGGAGAAGTTTCCTTGGCGCACAATGGCGTCTTGTTCTTGGATGAATCCCCGGAGTTTCGCCGTCCCGTTCTGGACGGTTTGCGGCAACCATTGGAAGACGGGCATGTGACCCTGACCAGGGCCAGCGGCTCGCTCCGCTACCCTGCGCGATTCATGTTGATCGCCGCGATGAATCCCTGTCCCTGCGGATACTATGGGGATCGCACGCGTGAATGTGTCTGTACCCCGCAGCAAATCCGCCGCTATCGAGCCAAATTGTCGGGACCCCTTCAAGACAGACTCGACATTCACATCGAGGTCCCGCCGGTCTCCGTGCGAGACTTGGACGATCACGGCCCCATGCCGGAAAGTTCCGCCACGATTCGATCGCGCGTTCTGGCGGCACGTGATCGGCAGCGCCACCGGTATCGTCAAGACGGGATTCACTCGAATGCTCAGTTGAAGCCGCGGCTCCTGAAGCGGTATTGTGGCCTGGAAACGCCGGCTCAAGAGCTCCTAGAACAGGCGCTGACCAAACTCGGATTGTCTGCGCGGGCCCATGGGCGCATAGTGCGTGTGGCGAGAACCATCGCCGATCTCGCAGGCTCTGAAAAGATTGAGCCGCTGCATGTGGCAGAAGCGATTCAATACCGCAGTCTCGACCGTCGGATGGAGTTTTGAGGATCCCCTGTGTGGTCAGCCCTGAAAGTCTTCCTCTGGTGGTTCATTGTCGGCTCCACCATGGCGCTGGCCGTAATCATGCTGCAAGGCGGCTTTCGGGAAGCCATGCAAGCGCAGGGGTCCGTGTGGGGAGTCGAAGTAGTCAAGCTGCTCACGACCATCATGGGAGGGGGACTGCTCGGCGGCTGTATCGCATTGATTCTGGATCGTATCAAGAAATCATAATGAATGTTTCTCAAATTGTAGGGAAATGAGGCCCCTCCATGCATGTGGAAGTAGGTTCGAATCTGTACCGCAACACCGACGGCATGATTGAAATCGAGGGCGTCCCGCAGATACAGGTGGCCATGAAACCGACGACGGGCGCTTTACTCGTGAACTTTGCGTTGTTCGACGCAGCCGGAAAAGTGACGGCAAAACTCGTCGATAGCACCCTGATGATCAACGAACGGCGAGCCTACGAAGTGAATACGACCCTAAAGAATCTACTGCTCACACATCTGGCATCGGGAACCGTCATCTTACAGATGGACGTGAAGGCGCCCGACGTAGTGGCCTTCACGAAAGGGGAGTTCCATACGATCAAAGGCCATGTGATCCGGGTCTCTCCCACTGAATGGAGTATCGACAAGCTCCGTGCCAGCGGTACGACGCAAGATGTGAAAGGCGGGTCGGTCGTCCTGGGCTGAACCGGGACGCCCCCTCCTAGCAGGATGCTGAAAAAGTCCGCCAGCCGCGTTCTCGCATCGTTCAGATCCTCAACGTACCCCAGAGGGTACGCCTCCGGCCCTTCACTCGCTGCGGCCTTGCTGGACGACCTTTTTGAGCATCCTGCGGGAGGGCTCTATTCATGTCCAAGGCGTGCAGGCCATCGCAGTTCTGCTGTGACGAAATGGTATTTCTGCAGCCTCCTACTCTGTAACAGTTGGTACGATGACGATGTGCTGGTCCTT
>DASQFV010000138.1:0-1628 GCA_035632975.1 Nitrospiraceae bacterium | reverse complement strand
TATAATGAGCCGCAACGATGACGATGAACCTGCTCCGCATGTCCGCATCGCCGACTCGTCCAGCCGAGTCCGGGATTGGTGCCGTCCTCGAGCGGGGACTCGACACCTCTAACGGGTTGGATTTCGTTCGGGAGCGCCTGGCGCTGGTCGGCAAGACGCTCTTCCTCGTGTCGTTCGGATTCTACCCCGCCCTGATGCTGAACTACCGCAACGACTTGAACCCCGTGCGCACCTCTGCCACCAACAGCTTCGGCTGTTCCCAGGCCGCAAAGTGACCGCCTTTGTCGAGCTTGTTGTAATGGATGAGTTTGGGAAACGCACGCTCAGCCCAACTCCGCGGGGCCGGGTAGAGCTCGTCAGGAAATACGCTGACGGCAACCGGGATGGAGACGCCTTTGGCATTGAAATACCCTTTGCCCCAATACTCCCAATAGAGACGGGCGCCAGACAGCGCCGTGTTCGTCAACCAGGTGATCGTGATGTTGTCGAGGATGTCGTCGCGCGTGAGGCCCTCAGACTGTCCGTCAAAGACGCGCGCGATGAGCTCATAGCTGCGGGCGTCGTGATCAAGGAAATACGCCGCCAGGCCGACGGGTGAGTCCGCGATCCCGTATAATGTTTGCGGTCGCAGACCCATCTGGAACCCGTAGGCGATTCCCTTTTGATAAACGAACTGCAGACGGTCGTAAGCGAGTTTCTCATCGGCTGAGAGACCCGATGGCGCCGGAGCGCCGGAAAAGGCCGCCCCATCAATGTCGGCTGGAAAGATGCCGGGCATGTTGACGTGGATGCCGAGCAACTCCGGAGCCGCCTGCAGACCCATTTGTTCGGTGATGACCGCGCCCCAATCGCCGCCTTGCGCCAGAAATCTCGTGTAGCCGAGACGCTTCATCAGCACGACCCAGGCACGCGCGATGTGAGCGGGATCCCAGCCGGTGGTGGTCGGCTTGCCGGAATACCCATAGCCCGGGATCGACGGAATCACCAGATCGAAAGCATCCGATGCGCTCGCTCCATGTGCCGTGGGATTGGTCAGTGGATCGATAATCTTCATCTGTTCGACGATCGATCCGGGCCATCCGTGCGTGACAATGAGCGGCAACGCATTCTCATGCTTCGAACGAACGTGAATGAAGTGAATGTCCAGGCCATCGATCGTCGTGATGAAGTGCGGAAGGGCCTTCAGTCTGGCCTCGCACTTGCGCCAATCGTATTCCTTCGCCCAGTAGCGCGCGAGCGCCTGAATAGTCTCCAGCTGTACGCCTTGCGACTGATCGTCGACGGTCTCCTTCTCGGGCCAGCGCGTGGCCGAGATACGCTTCCGCAGCTCTTCGAGCTCCGCCTCGGGGGTGGTCTCGATCGTGAACGGCCGGATCGCGGGGGCGCTGGGTGGCTTTGCAGTCAGGACAGACATTTGCGGTTCCCTTCTCCTTTTTCAAGGATCGTAGTTGGTACGTCCGTGAAAGCTGCCAAGTCCCGGCGGCTCGCTGGTGGGCGGACCTGGTCTCTGCCGGAAGTACTATGCTTTTCTTCCGATCGCAAGACTGATCAATGAGTGTTGCCAAGCGCGGATTGGCTGGACGAGCCGTTGTGGGATCCACAGGCATGCGAGCGCGAGTCCCAGACCA
>DASQFV010000137.1:0-6986 GCA_035632975.1 Nitrospiraceae bacterium | reverse complement strand
GGAGATCCAGCGCCTTCTGTTTCATGCCCTCCCAGCCGGCTTCGTGCAGCCGATCGCCGTAGGTCGACTCAAGAATCAACACGTCGCATGGCGGCGGGGGCTCAGGATCGCGAAGAATGGGCATGTTGGAGCGGCCCAGATCACCGCTGAAGAGCACGGTGGTCGTATTGCCCCGTGCCGTGTATTTCACCCGAATGGCCGCCGACCCTAAGATATGGCCGGCGTCGTGAAAGGAAGTTGTCACGCGTGGGGCGATCTTGAGCATGTCTCCGTATCGCGTGCCCTCGAATCGTCGGACGAGCATACGGACATCGTCGGTATTGTAGAGTGGCCGGACAGATGCCTTTCCCTTCCGCTGCTCCTGCTTGTTGACGTAGCTGCAGTCACTCACTTGTACTCGAGCCGAGTCTTCAAGCATGAGTTCCGTCAAGTCTGCGGTGGCTCTGGTAAGGTACACTTTTCCGGAGAAACCGTGCTTCTGGAGTACAGGTAAGGCGCCGGAATGGTCGACATGGGCATGGGATAGCAAGACCGCACTGAGCGACCTGGGGTCGAAGCCCAAATCTCGGTTCCGTCGAAACGCTTCGTCCCGGCGTCCTTGAAACAGTCCACAATCGAGTAACAGCCGAAAGCCTGGTATCTCAAGCATGTGGCGGCTGCCTGTCACTGAACGTGCGGCTCCATGAAACGAAAGTTTCATGAGGAGGGCACTCCATGGTGACGACTGATCAGGTCCCAGGCCTCCTGAGCGGACTCGGCATAATGAAATAGCCGCAGATCTTCCTGCCCGATCAGTCCGTTCTCGACGAGCAATTGCCAGTTGATCAGGCGTTCCCAAAAGTCACGTCCGACCAGCACGACCATCACGTTTTCGATCTTACCTGTTTGGAGGAGCGTCAGCGTCTCGAATAGCTCATCGAGGGTGCCGAATCCTCCTGGAAACGCGACCAGCGCCTTGGCTCTGAACAAGAAATGCATCTTGCGCATGGCAAAATAGCGAAACAGGAAGCAGAGCTCAGGCGTAACGTAGGGATTCGGACGCTGTTCACGGGGCAAGGTAATGTTGAGGCCGATGGATTTTGCCTTTACGTCGTCGGCACCGCGATTCGCGGCTTCCATGATGCCGGGCCCTCCCCCGGTGACGATCACGTAATCGCAACGACCGTGGATTTGGCAGGTCGAGGAAACCAGCCGGCTGAACTCACGCGCCACGTCGTAATATTTCGAGAGCGCGAGTTGTCGTCGCGCGATCGCCACCTGTTGCTGGTGTGTTGGATCGTTCGGGGCTCGAGTAGCTTCCTCTTCAGCCATGCGAAGCGCATGCTTCGCGGCGGCCGATTCTTGTAGCCGCGCGCTCCCAAAGACGACGATGGTCGAGCGGATTCCCTGTTCACGCTGGATCAGCTCGGGCTTCAAGAGTTCCAGCCCGATGCGGATAGGACGGAGTTCTTCACGCTGGAGAAACTCTGTGTCCTTGTCGGCGGGGATATAGGATGGGGATGTGCCGTGAGTGTGAAGATGCGAAGTGTGATCGGATGATTCTGGCTCCATGGGTCATCATTATAATAGCGGGGCCAGTGGAATGCAGCAATTCGCTGAGAGGCGGCGAAGAACTGAGTGTCAAAAGGGATACGGATTGAAGCGCGGGCTGGAGAGATGACGGAGAAAGCTCTGGTGCGTGACGACCCAATTGGAGTCACAGAGCAATTCGAACGCATCAGTGCCAAGGCCAGTACGTGAAATGATCAGGTCCACGTCGACGGGCGACCAGAATTTCAGCAACCAGCCGAAATTGATCCGGGAATATTTCATGTCGAGGAAGCGATATGTTGCGACAACTCCCGTAAGCGAGTCGGTTAGGGAATCGGGCGTGCCCAGCCTGGTGATCACATCGGCCAACGTGGTTTGCCCCGGAACGATAAAGGCCACGTCATTCTGTGTGAGCGGGATATTCAGGGTGATGCGAACGACACTACAGCCGACGAAGGTCACGCACATAACCGCGGATAGAAGTATGGGGCAAAGCCCGGACAAAGGGAGCTTCATCTCATTCGCCAAAGGGCCAGAATCGGAACTCCAGCCCATCCGTGCGCTTCGATAAAATGACGTCTTCGACAATCCCTTCACGGTTAAGGATGACGAACAGGTCATCGCTCTTGATGGACACGCGCGAAAAATTGATGAGGATGAGAAGCAAGCTGCCCACTTTGGCGTCGTATCGATAGTACTGAAACACGTCGCGGCCGTTTACTTGAAGAAGCCGATCCGGTGCCCCGAGTAGAGAGAGTACTTCGGCCTTCGTGGTCTTAGCCTTCTTGATCTCAGCGACGGACTCAGGTTTGATGTCTTCGCCAAGAGTGCCTCGGTTGAACGCACAGCCCTGAGTCATGACCAGGGCCAGGACGATGACGATGCCAGCCAGCGGCCTGAAAAATAACACGATTACTCCTTTTGCTAGGTTTCGGTTGGACAATTCCCTAAATCCTTGTGCGTGCCAGAACAAAATCGGTTTCAAATATGGCATAAGATGACGGAGTGAATCCAACTCTACGGTACACCGCTTGCGCGGCGCCGTTGCTCTCTTCGACGTACAGACGGACTCCGCAGACGTTCGGGCTTGTCTTGGCGGTGGCCATCACGGTTTCATGCATCCGGCGAAATACGCCCTGGCGTCTCCAGGCGGGATCCACATACACACTTTGAATCCACCAAAAAGCGCCGTTGCGCCACTCGCTCCATTCATAGGTGATCATGAGCTGCCCCAGCAGCTGGCGATCGCCGGTCTGTTCTACCTCTGCGACCATGAAAAATCCACGGTCGGGAGATTCAATGAGGGCAAGGGTCCCGTCATGCAAGCGGTCGAGATCAAGACGGCGTCCCTCTGTTTCAAGAGCCATGGCTGCACTGAATGACTCAATCATTGCCGCATCTTCTGGCCTGGCGAGTCGGACGTTCACATGGTCGAGGATGGACTGGATTGACATGGGGCTCAGGCTATTGTCTTTGGGGCTTGTAACCATCCGGTTTTCGGCTTGTACAAACCGGCGGTACACTCCATCTTGATGGCGTCTTCCGGTGGCAGATTGATCGGACGTAACTGTGGCTGGGGGACAAACGCGAGGAAGCCGGTGAACGGATGGATGGCCGTGGGCACAAAGACCATGAGCAAACTTGCTGTTGGTTCGACTTGCAGCGCGGGCGGTGCGGCTCCCATGACAAAACCGATCGCCCAGAGCCCGTCTCGAGGAAACGGAAAGGCCACCACGGTGCTGCGCCCGAAGCGAGAACGGAAATTAAGTAGATCGGTCATCCCTTTGAGAGTGATGTAGATACTACGGACCAGTGGAATGTGCCCGATCCACCGTTCTGTCCGGGTGATGAGACGCCGTCCGACTACATGGGTGGCGAGGGCGCCGACAATAACAACAAGGAACACAAACAGAACAAGGATGAGTCCAGGCCTTTGTCGGGCTCCGATATTCCACGGGAGGTCGTGAATCAACTCGTTGAGTGCGTGAAACAGTGTGGAAAGAATCAAGAATGTGGCCCATGCCGGCACGAGAACCAACAATCCGGCCAAAGAGTATTTCCATACGGTGTTTGACATCGCCGCTTGTTTGCTTCTATACGATCGAGCGAGACTTATAGTGTAGCAGAAACCTCTAGCATGATGCTGAAAAAGTCCGCCCCCAATGTTTTTCCGCAGCCTGCTAGTCGAAATAGACCCTGCACGCGGGGCTTGATCTCATCGACATCGGCGATCTATTCTAGCTGTGTAATATCGGTCGGGTTCACAGGGAGGCGCGTTATGGCGGAACGTACGGATGCAAGGCGTCCGGTTAATATTGACAAGGATCTTCTCGCCATTCTTTGTTGCCCCGACACGAAACAGGATGTGAGTTTGGCTGATGAGGCGCTGATTGCCAAGTTGAACGAGGCCGTGAGCCGTGGGCAATTGAAAAATAGGGCGAATAAGCCGGTCACCGAACCCCTCGACGGAGGGTTGATCAGAGGCGACCGGAAGGTGCTGTATCCTATCCGCGAAGACATTCCTGTCATGCTCATCGAAGAAGGCATTCCCCTGGAAGGGATGATCTAGCAGGGTTTGATGCAGGGGAAAGACCCGGATCACCTCGATCGTCGTTGAGGGACAACAAAAGACGGAGTCGCTTATCTGTTGTCGGTCTTAGAGCCGGTCGATGTTCCACAGTGCTGGCAGAGATATTCGTACAGGTTCCCGGTCGGGAGCACAAGCAGGAGTCGCTCTTGTGTCGGGGTCGCTACTCGGCAGGAAGGGCAGTAGAGCAGCGAGGCATTCAACGATCTGAATTGGTCCGGCTGTTCCGAGGCGTCCGGTCTTGAAGGTCGAGCTGTTCTAGGGGATAGACCGATCGGCCAAGGTGGCCTGGTCGGTTTACGTGGGAGACCTGACATACAATAATTCCCCGCAGATGAGGCGGTAGGGGTCAATGCCGAGAGTCCGGCCTCGGGATGCTCGCCTGTTCACCATGAGGCGTTGGGTCCGTCCTTCGACGGGAACTTGTGAGCGTGCCGGAACAGTTTCCAAACCCCCCGTCCTACTTGCACCAGACCGTAAACCGCTAGCCCGCTCAATAAGCCATAGAATCCGGTCGTACTCCATGGCCAAAGGCCGGGGGCATGCATGACGACGCCGAGCGCGATGTGGCCGCCGACTCCTAAGCACAGCGCGAAAATGATCCATTCTCGCATCATCTTAACGACCAGCTATGCGTCATGGGAGGCGACAGTTGAAGTTGGTACGGGAAGCCCGATTGAATGACGGGAGCGTTACACCGCCGGCGTCTTGGCTGACTCAATGTCCGTTGCTGTGATCAGGCTCGATAGATAATCAGCGACAAAATTGAGAGCCTCCTCTCGGCCGTCCGCACGACGTCCCTTTTCTCGCCGCTGGACCGACAATTCGTGATCGAGATCAGATTTGACTTCCGTGAGAACCCGCTGGAGGGAAGAGGGAGTCAAATTCGCATCCATATCTTCGAGCTCTTGGCAGCGATCAAGCACCCAATTTAACCCTTCGATCCGTCCGGCGTAATGTTCCTGCTCCGCGGTGTCAATCCGTGACATCGTGGTGGCAAATGTTTGGGCCTCGTAGATGAGATTATAGAAGCTGGTCACTGCTCGCTGTAGGGTTGGATTCATGTCACTCCTTTGCGCAAATTAATAACTACCCGATTATACACGAGAATGCCAAGGCGACAAGGAAAAAAATGTGGGGCTAGGTAAACAGGAGAGAATGAAACTCGTTCATGAAGCCGTAATACAGCGGGGCGAAATCTTTGAGGCTCTCAGGGCTGGTTTCTTTGAGACGTTTGAAGAAGAGGATCTGTGCGCGCGAGTTTATCTGTTCCAGGAGATGGCCCAATTGAGCCATGCTGTAACTGCCGGCTGGGACACTGAGGACATAGTGCACGAGGCGTTCGACGAATTGCTGAGCGAGATACTCACTGGCGAGGTAGCCCTCCGGGAGTTTTCCTGAAGCCAGAAACTCGTCGAAGGGTATGGCTTGCGCAGCAAAGGGGACCGATGGTTGCTGGCGAGAGGTCACGCCGATGGAACCCCAGCTTGTGATACAGGAACGTCCGTATGCTGCAGCAACTCTACTGGACCCTCTGGGGCGCGTCAAGTGCGCAGAAGGAGCAGCCAAGGCCTGAGCCGAAAGACTGGTGTAGACTCAAGAGGCGGTAGGTCAAACAGTAGGGGCGGAGTCCCTGAAGGAACTCCGCCCCCCCTGTGAAGCGATGGCCTAGCTGAAACTTACAGCCAGGTGACGCGTGCGGCCAAACCGAGCTTGCTCGACCCGGAGCGCTTGCGAAACTGCGCGACGGGAGAAGCCCCGCCAGTGATCGGTGGAAGAGGCACTACCACTCCCACCTGACTCGATCTTAGAGCCAAGTGACCCGTTCCGCGGGTCTGATATAGATCGGCTCTTCGACCTGAATACGCGCCACTTCCTTCCCCGATTTGTTGAAGCCCAGCACGGTATCGTTATACATCTCGAACCGTTTCCCGTGGATCTGGGTCTCGAACACTTTCGGACCAGGAATGACATCGTACCGGAAGATGATCTGCTGGCTCGCTCTCCAGAGCTGGAGGACCGCCAACAGCTCGCGGCTGGGCACGAGATATTTCTCGATGGCGTTATCGACGCCGGGGCCGAACATCTGCCGCGCATAGCCGCGCGGGCTGTGCCGCGGTGGGATGTAGAAGCCATTGGGTTCGGTGCCCCACTGCGGGTACAGCGGAAGCGCCACCTGCTCCACGCGAATCGCGTAGTAGAGCGGGTGCCACCGATCTTCCGCCCACAGGCCGTCTTCCCCGATGCGCACCAGGCTCTGCATCCGGATCTTTCCGACGCAGGCCGCCATGCAGCGCGTTTCCATCGGCTCGCCGCCCGTCAGCGGGTCCTTCCCTTCGATGCGCGGATAGCACGCGATGCACTTCTCAGACACGCGCGTGGTCCCACGATACATCGGTTTCTTGTAGGGGCACT
Source organism: Nitrospiraceae bacterium (assembly GCA_035632975.1). Classification (GTDB taxonomy): domain Bacteria; phylum Nitrospirota; class Nitrospiria; order Nitrospirales; family Nitrospiraceae; genus Palsa-1315. Next base: position 454 of record DASQFV010000137.1, on the reverse strand, counting down.
GCTCCACGCACTTCTTGTAGCCACGGCACCGGTTCTGATCGATCAACACGATCCCGTCTTCGGGTCTCTTGTAGATCGCCTTCCGCGGGCAGGCCGCCAAGCAGCCGGGATACGTGCAGTGGTTGCAGATCCGCTGGAGATAGAAGAAGAAGGTCTCATGCTCCGGCAGACTGCTGCCCGTCATCTTCCACGGTTCGTCCCGTGAGAATCCGGTCTTGTCGATGCCTTCCACGAGGGCCCGCATCGAAGTCGCCGTATCCTCATAGATGTTCACGAACCGCCACTCTTGGTCCGTCGGGATGTAGCCGATCGCCGCCTGGCCGACCTTGGCCCCGGCGTCGAAAATGGTCATCCCTTCGAACACCCCGTAGGGGGCATGGTGCTTCCGTCCCACACGGACGTTCCACACCTGTCCGCCCGGGTTCACCTGCTCGATGAGCTGGGTGATCTTCAC
>DASQFV010000136.1:0-4815 GCA_035632975.1 Nitrospiraceae bacterium | reverse complement strand
GCCTCCAGCCGTTGGACGAAGACGTTCGTCATTGATGGCAAGCTTAAATTCTTTTCCCACTTGGATCACCGACTCATCCGGCCTGATCGAGGCGACCGCCCCTGCCGAAGCCAATGGGGTGAGTGACGCTGCAGCGGCCTTCCCACCCATTCCCCTTATTGCCATCCCTCCCATCATGGAAATCTTCTTCCCCTGCGGACTAAACAGCGGGCTCGTGGAATAGGTTGAATCAGTTCCGGACCAGAATACCTGCTTACTGAACCCGGGAGGAGTCATTCCTTGAATGATGTGGGGCGTAATCGTCAGGATCACCTCGGTGGTGACCCTGCTGGTCTTAAAGGAACTCAATAGACTGCCGATGAAAGGGAGATCGCCGATCCATGGGATGGTGGTGCGGCTTTTACGATCCTCTTCTTGGAGCAGGCCTCCCAAAACAATGGTTTCCCCATCTCTGACATTGAGCATGGTTTCCGCCGACCGATTGCCGAACTTAAACTGGGTAATGGGGGGGCTGGCTTGGAGAAGAACTTGTTCACCAAGACGAACGACTTCAATCTTCATTTTCAAAGAAAGTTCATTCCCCAGATGGATGGAAGGCTCAACGGTCAATTTAACTCCGGTATCGCGGAATTCGATCGAGGTCACCGTCGAGGTCGTCGGCACTGCCCCTGTTGCCGCTTGGCCCGGCAGGACATTCGTTGTGGAAAGCAGGATCGGCTGCTTGTCTCCAATGTTAATCTCCGCCTTCTTGTTGTTGACCACACGAACTTTCGGGGCGGCAAGCGTTTTCGCGTCGGTGATCTGTTTAAAGAAGTCCAGCTGGACATTGGTCGGAAGCTTAAAGAGATAGCTGTCCCCTCCAAGGCTGGAGAGTTGGTTGAGCGTGAACTGCTGTGCCAACGTTCCGGCGATCAGTCCGGTAAACCCCGGAGGCACTATGGCGGCTGCGACCTGCTTGGGATACGTCAGACCATAGGTCTGATCGACTGTGCGATCGACTTCCAAAACCTCCACATCAAAAAGAACTTCGGAATCCAGGCGGTCGTTGGCCAGGATGATCTTTTCTGCCATCTCCAGTTTTTCGGGTTGGTCCCGGATGACAATTGTGTTCAATTGTTCGTTGGCATGCATCCGTTTAGAATCGAGCATGCTCTTCAGCAATACCAGCATGTCTTTTGCTTTCGCGTTGGACAAGTAGAACGTCCGGATCATCAGATCTTGATACTGTTCCTGCTTCTGCTTGGTATTGGGGCTGACTATCATGACGCCTGGAGATACGGTGTGGGCGAACAGGCTATTGCTGTTGAGAATGAGATTGAAGGCCTCTTCGAACGGCGTATCCTGAATACTAATGGTCACAGGGTCATTTCTGACATCCTTGTCGAAAATAAGATTGATCCCTCCGGCCTTTCCAATTCCTTCCAAGACTTCTTTAAGTCCGGCATTGCGAAACCGAAGCGTCACCGGTTGCTTTCGCCGATCGTCACGGTTCAGCGCCTGCTGCTCATCGGTGAGTTTGGAGATACTCTCAAGGGGCTCCTTCAACGAGGGATCCAGCTCAGCCGCTTTAGCATAAGCCTCCATGGCTTCGTCGGTCCGACCGAGCTGGACGAGGCGATCTGCCTCTCGATTCTGGCCTCGCGCGTCGTTCAAGCGAAGCGCTTCGAGCAACCCCGATTGATGCTCCTGACTGGACGGTTCGAGGGTGAGTGCACGCTTAAACTGTTCCGCTGCGAGGTCAGCCTGATGTTCTTTGAGATACGCCCGTCCTCGCTCCTCATACGACGCCGCAGCTCGTTCTCGAGCCATGGTGTATTTGCCCTGTAATGTGGGATTGAATGGATCCTCTTTCAGGGCTTGCTTATAGGCGAGACTGGCCTCTTCCCAATTACCCGCTGCGAGATGTTGATCACCCCGTTTGATGTCAGGTGAACTGAAGTAGGCGCAGCCGGCAAGAAGAACCAAGGCCGTAAAGGACGCTCCTCTGACGATGGTGCGGTACCGATTAGCAGGTCTCGCGCAATAAGTACTCATAAGCCATGTAGTCAACAGGGAAATTCTGAAGTCAGCCTGGAACGCAGTGGAATTTTAATGCCAGCGGTAGTCTACACCAACTCCCACAGGTTGTGTAGAGAAAGATTGGCCCTGTCTATATGTAGGTGGGTACTATAGCCCTTGTTTGGTTTTTGATCCAGCCCGTCCTCCTGATGAACAACTACCCTCCGTTACCACTGCAGATGTAGATCGAAGCTCTTTCGCCCTGGGACGCGCTTATCCCAAGCCAGGGCCTTCCAATTTCTCCCCCTTTGCCCTAAGACGAGCGGTCAGGCTGTCCTTCACTGCGCGCATAGAACGAACTCATCTATCAAAATGATCCCTCCGAGCTTGCTCGTTTCTCTCTCAGGAATGGCACCCGTGTTGGTACCCACTGCGGCCGTCGAGCGAGCACATTCTGATCGTGCGCGCTCCGGGAGCAAGGGATCAACGCGGGTGTCATTCCACCCCTTTCATCGTGCGCGTTCTGCGAGCTAGGAGGGCACCCGGCCGCTCCCTCCTCATCCTTCTCAGGCCGCGCGTTGCGCGAGCAAAGCAGATCATCAGGCTCCATCACCCCCTCTGCTCCGGGAGCACAGAACCTCCGGGTGTCCTTCCAATCCTTTTATTCGTGGTGGCTTTGCGAGCAAGAAAAAATGTTATAAACGCCAATACTTGAGCGTCTTAGGCAGTTTGGCCTGATCAAGCAGACATTTCACATCAACAACCACACCCTCCCGCTGACTGCGGAGAGGCTTGAGTAGTTTCTGCAACCCCATATCCGCATACCCACGATGCGCTACTGCCACGATGATTCCGTCGATATCTCTGAGATCGTCCCACTTGCTCAAATGTATTCCGTATTCAGCGACCGCCTCTTCCGGTTCTGCGATCGGATCATGCACTAACACTTCCACTCCATACTCACGCAACTCCTGAATGATATCGAGCACCTTGCTGTTGCGAAGATCCGGCACATTCTCTTTAAACGTGAGGCCTAGGACTGCCACCTTGAGATCGTTGACTGGCCGGGCAAGTTGACCGAGCAGCTTCATCGTTTGCTCCGCAACGAACTTTCCCATCCCGTTATTAATACGCCGACCAGCCAGAATCACTTGCGGATGATAGCCAACCGATTCAGCCTTAGCAGTCAGATAATACGGGTCAACGCCAATACAATGTCCGCCGACTAATCCCGGGAAAAACTTCAGAAAGTTCCATTTCGTACCGGCAGCGTCGAGGACCGACTTGGTATCGATTCCGAGACGGTGGAAGATGAGAGCCAGCTCGTTCATCAACGCAATGTTCAGATCGCGCTGTGTGTTCTCGATCACCTTGGCTGCTTCCGCAACCTTAATGCTGGAAGCCCGATGAATCCCAGCCTTCACGACGAGCGCATAGGTATTCGCAACGACTTCAAGCGAATCCGCATCCTGAGCCGAAACGACTTTGACGATCTTCTCGAGAGTATGCTCCTTGTCCCCTGGATTGATGCGCTCTGGTGAATATCCAACCTTGAAGTCAATGCCTGACTTGAGACCGGAAGTCTTCTCCAGAATTGGGAGACAAATGTCCTCTGTCACTCCCGGGTACACCGTAGACTCATAGACAACGATCGTACCAGGCGACATATTTTTGCCGATCAATTCCGAGACCATTCGTAGCGCCTTGAGATCCGGCTGGAGCGCTTCATTGATCGGAGTTGGAACGGCCACAATAATGAAGTCGGCGGCCTTGAGGTCGGTAGGCTCCGAAGTATACTGCACAACGGAGGCTTTGAGGTCGGCCGCCGACACTTCTCCTGTTCGGTCAAAGCCCCTCTGCAGTTCTTCGATCTTTGCTTTGTTGATATCAAACCCGATGACCTTACCGCGTCTGCCGAAGGCAACGGCGATAGGAAGCCCCACATAACCAAGTCCAACAAGCGCAACCTTTCGTTCGTTCTCTTTCTTTTGAGCCATGAGCCCCCTCCGTCGGTTTTGATCAGAATGGCAGAACCTCGCGTTTCCGTCAACGAAGGCGAGTGAATTCTGCGTAAGGAACCTTGCCATGCAGGCACCTAATCTGTGTCCACGTCTCCCCTAGGTCTCAATAAATAAACGTATGACCGACACAAAATGTACGCTACTTCAATCCATTAGGATGGATACTGAATTATCAGCATCACATGTTCAAATCTTTGGTGGTTGCCTGTTACACATACACTGCCCCACCTCCTCCCAGGCTAACAGTTTTTACAGCTAGATACTTCAAGCTATTGAATTGATTCGCAGATCAAGAGTCGATGGATCGCATGTGCGAACCGGGGCATTCCTCTTGCTCAACCTCCCTACTGGCAGTGCATATCCAAATCAAGACCTATACGTGCGGTGGCGGGAACTGAAATACGGAGGACCTAGACCATGCACCAATCGATATGCCCGATACGCCAGCATCTCATCGTAACCTACGCGATCTCATTGTGCCTCACGACAGCCTACATGTCGCTGCTTCAGCCTATTCCTTTCGCCTCGGCCCAGCAGCTGATAGGGCCCATCAGCCAGGAAACCAGCGGAGCAGGCACTAACCTTCCATACCCAACGAAATCATTGGAGAAGAAGAACGCGCAAACCTCGACTCGCAAGCTGCACCGACTAATTCGAAAGCCACAGAACGCTCCCGTCGCGTCCGTTGAACCTTCTCCATCAGGCTCTTCACCTGTCAGCTCCTTGCCAACGCCCACACCGCCGCTGCGCAGTGACAGCACGACTTCTCAGTCCAACGAGCCGTCATCGCTCAATA